>CAYQWD010000008.1:0-4302 GCA_964420955.1 uncultured Paludibacter sp.
ACAAAACAGCAAACAAAAACGCCACTGACATAGGAGGTGCTATAAATCCAAGTACCGACTGAAAAATATTGAAGAAACTCAATCCCTGAATAAAGGTAATACCAATTGCCAAAAATATTGATATAAACGCACCTATTAAAACTACAATTCTCCCAATATGTTTTATCTGTTTATTATGTGCATCCTGACGGTAGTATTTCACAAAAATATCCATAGTAAAAACTGCGCTAAGTGAATTTAGCGCAGAACCAATAGTACTTATGAGAGCAGCCATCATTACTACAATCACCAACCCGATTAAACCTGAAGGGAAAACTGTCTCTACTAATTTGAGATATGCATCGGTTGAATTTGTGAGATTTGGCAACAAAATAAATGCTAAAATTCCGGGAATAATAAACAGAGGAATATCAATCAATTTGAGCCAAGCTACAAAGTTTGCGCCTAATTGTCCGTTTTTCAGGCTTTTTGCTCCCAACACCGATTGTACCATCGACTGATCGGTACACCAAAACCAAACGCCCATAATCGGATAACCCAACACGATTGCCAACCATGGAAAATTCGGGTCGCTCAAAGGTTGAAACAAATTCCAGTAATGCGAAGGTGTTTCCTTAACTATATGATTGATTCCGCCGGCTTTTATGGTTGCCATAACTACCAGCAATATTGAAACGCCTATCAGCAAAAGCATTTGATAAACATTTGTAAAAGCAATGGCTTTCAGTCCGCCAGCCATGGCAAATGCTGCTGATACTGCTACAAGTATTGTAATGCACAACCACAAAGGCAAATCAAGAATCTGAACCATAAATACTCCACCGGAGAAAAGTGTCAGACCCAACCACGAAGTAATAATCGTTATCATGGTGTACCATGCTATATATTTTCTGGTATTATCGCCGAAACGCTTTCCCATATATTCAGGCAGTGTAGTAACTTTCGCACCTAAATAACGGGGTGCAAAAACAAAAGCAAGCATAAAAATAAACGGAAAAGCGTACCACGAGAAATTTCCGGCTACAATCCCACTTTCGTAACCACTACTTGCATTGGCTATCAACATAGAAGGTCCTACGTTTGTTCCCCACATGGTCAATCCGATGGCAAACCATCCCAGACTTTTATTGGCAAGGAAAAGATTGTCGCTTTTGTTCTTTTTAGCAAAACTTGCCCATGCTGCAATGGACAATAAAAAGATGATATAAATAGCAATTACGATTATATCCAGCGTGGATAATTGTATTAATTCTTTCATTTAATATTAGATTTTGGAACGCAAATTACGCAAATTTTCACGAATTTCAATAATTCCAATTTGTGCAATTTACACATTAACAACAATTTATGATTTGTGTGAATTTGCGTAATTCGCGTTCAATAATTACCTGTAGCGTTCCACAATTTTTATCGCCTGTTCAATGTCTTTTTCCGATTTGAAATCCACATTGATATGCAATCCCTGATTGCCTACATTATCCAGTAGCGGTTCTAATTCGTCTAAAGCAACCCAGTTGGCCATCACCGATTTTCCGCCGGCGAGAATTTTTTTGTAAAGATCGTACCACTGCGCACTTCCGCCCTGTGGCTGACCGTAACCGGGTGTCCACTGAATAGCGTTCAGTTTTTCCAGTTCCAGAATAGCATCCAGATGACGAATGGCGTCAACACCATCCAAATGATACAATGTATAATCAATTTTTTCGGTTTGTTCGCGCAGAAACGGTAAACAGAAAGTGCGGTAATCGTCTTCCGAAATCATGATGGATAAATCCACCTGTAGTTTCGATACTGTTCCCGGTGCCCAAAGTGAGAAATAACAGAAAGCCATTTCGCCGTTTACATTGATAATATCGTAAATCCGCCGGAAAACATCAAAATATACTTCGTTGATTTTCTGTAACTGCTCCAGCGTTCCGTCCGGATCCATGATCAAATCCATCAGCACATTGTCCGAACCTTTCAGACTGGCAAGTACATCGAGTCCTTCCACCAAATCCGGACAACCCACCATGTATTTGCCTTGAGCATTTGCTACACAGTTACGTAGCAAGTCCTCGTGCAGTTTCCATCCATTTTCACAGAATATAATCTGTCCGTCAAAACCCGGTTTGTCGTGAATCCAAATGGTATCTTCCCTGCCTTCGAGCGGCGAACCGAGAATAGCTGCCAGCGAACCCGGACCAAGTTGTGTGTTGGCAACAGGCAAAATATCAGCCATGTACGAATTCCGGCTCATTGCGTAATGCAGGTATTTCGATCGCCATTCTGCATCGAACCACAACTGATTCAAATCTTTGTGTGGCGGTGGTGGCAGGATGTTTTCATAAGGAGCACCTTCTTTAAAAAGATGTTCCCACATGGTAAGTACAATTCCTTTTCCATTCCACCAATCGGTGTAATGTTTTTTTGTATCTGAGAAGTTCGTTTTCCAGGTTTGCATAACTAAGAGTTTAAACACGAAGACTCAAAGACACAAAAAATTTTAGTGTCTCCGTGTCTTTGTGTTTAGTATAATATTTTTATTGTCTTGTTTAAATCCATTTCGTCAGTGCAACTCACTTCTTCAATATACATCGGTATTTCAGCTCCTTGTTTTACGAAAACAGGCATTTCATCAAGTGGAACCTCCACGTTTTTCAACCAACGTTCACCTTCAAACACTTCACGACTAAAAAAATGTACCCACATTCCTTCGGGCAGATAAATATCGCGTTTGTTTTCGCTGTTCATTACAGGAGCAACCAGTATATTGTCGCCAAAATAATACTGATCGTCAATCTGTCGGCAGGTTTTATCGTTTGGATGATGTAAAATTAATGCCCGCAAAACGGGAAAGCCAGTTTTGGTCGCTTTTTCGCTTTGCTCCAGAATATATGGAATAAGCTGATAGCGCAATTTCAGCCATTTGCGAATAATGGGAGCAATGTTCGGATAATGCCAGGGTTCACGTTTGTGCGAACCGTGGTAACGCAGATGCGACGAGAATACACCAAACTGTGTCCAGCGAACGTAAATATCTTCGGGCAAAACAGAATTCATAAAATTCGGTACACCGTGAAAACCCGGAACATCATGACTCCAGAATGCGAATCCTGACAGTCCGAGTTGCAAACCACCTTTGAGTGAACCTGCAAGTCCGTCCCACGAGCAGGCAGAATCGCCGCCCCAATGCAGCGGATAACGCTGACAACCTGCCCAACCGGCACGCGCCCAAATAATGCCATCGCCGGTAACTTCTTTGGTTACTTCGTAAGCCGCTTTCTGGTATAGTAGCGGATACAGGTTGTGCAGTTTTTCGGGCGACATATTTCGATATTCCGCATTGAGATGAATATCTTCCCCAAAATCGGTTTTGATACATACAACACCCATTTCAAGCAGGTTGCGCAACAGACCTTTGTACCATTCGGTGGCTTTGTCGTATGTGAAATCTATCGTTCCGGCAAAATCCTGCACGCTGAAATTCGACGAACCGGAAATTTCTCGTTCACTTTTGCTGATGTATTCGTTTTCGTCGGCTTCTTTGTACTGAATGGCGTTGTACGATATGTATGGAAGTTGCCACAGACTGACACGATAACCTTTGTTTTTCAGATTTTGAATAAACTGTGGCGGATTCGGGAAACGTTCGTCGTTGAATTTCCATTCGCACAGCCAGTCGGTTTCGAACCAGCCGGTGTCCAAATGAATCACATCGCACGGAAAATCTTCAGCACGCATGCGGTCACAAATTTCATTCACTTCATCTGCCGAAAAATAAGTCATACGGCTCATCCAGGTGCCAAAACTCCAGAGCGGAGGCATGGTAGGGAAACCTGTAAGTTGCCGGTAACCGAACAGAATTTGCTCCGGATTATCACCGCCAATCAGGTAAAAATCAACGAGCGGCTCTTCCACCAATACCTGAGCCGAACGTGTGGAGTGGTCGGACAGCGAAAATTTGGTAAAAGCCGTGGTATGTACAAAAACGCCGTAATTTTCCGACGATAAATAAAAAGGAATATTTTTGTAGGCACGGCGGTTGTTTACGCCCTGTCCGTCCTGATTGCGCAACTGAAAAGTTTTGCCCGATAAATCCATTTTCATAAACCGTTCGCCTGTACCGTAAAAGCATTCGTCGGCTTTGGCCTGAAACGAAAAAGTGGTGCGGTTGGCTTCGCCGTTTCGTTCCACATAAGCCAGGGCAAAAGCATCGTGACGGGTTGGTGAGAACATATCGTAGGCTGATAATGCCACTTCTTTTTGTCCGTCAGGGAACAAACTCAGAAAGAATGTTTCTGCCGGAGCAGGAAGTAAATC
>CAYQWD010000008.1:4341-9025 GCA_964420955.1 uncultured Paludibacter sp.
GCGCTTGATGCCGTTTTCATCCAATACAAGCCATTCATCCGTAGTTTTTTCAAAATCAAGCGGTTGTTTTTTTAAGCGTGAATCGGGTTCCAGCATTTCGGATGTTTCCTGAATTTCGCCAGCAAAAGCCAGCGAGACGCGCAGAATTTTATCGCTGATAGCCTGAATGCGCATGACATATTCTTTGCGGGGAACGGAAAAATCGGGCGTTATTTCGTTGGAATTGTTTTGTTGCTGAAAAGGAATGGTAATCAAAATGTCACCATTGTTAACCTGAATATTGGTTGGCAGGCAAGCTCGCCAAAGCCGTTCGCCTTCGTTCAACTCAGGACTAAAATCTAAAAAGTCAAAAAGTTGGTAATTGGTTTGTTGCATATTTTTCAGAACAAAGAACAAAGAGCAAAGAATAAAGAGTAAAGACTCTGAATTCGAATTTTAGTATTTTATTTCAGTATATGTGCAAAGCACAAACACTGGTCATTAGTGTAGCAAAAAATAACGGCGAAGCGAATAACGGCGAAGCCAAATATCACACGAATTGTAAATATCAGCGCAAAGCGCTAAACATCACCCATGTTGTTCCCTTCGGCGCATCCTCAATTCCTTCCTGATATTTGGCCATTATTTTGTTCCATTCCTCTACACGTGGATTGTTTTCTGTTGTTTTCGGATTCAGTTTGTCCAATGTTTTGCCTTTCGGAATGCTGATAACAAGCATTAACTGACGACCGTTTCTAAAAACCAGCAGTTGCTGAAAATCAGCATTGATAAAACCTTTCGAAATCTCCGGCCATTTCTCGAACTGTATCCGGTGATATTCCATATATTCGTTTTGCAAAGTGGTGTCATTTACCAGATTGGCAGTCATAATGATGTGCTTCCATTCCGATGCTGCTTTTTCTCCGGTCAGTTTTTCGCGGTTGAAATTATAAAAAGGTGCATCGTACAATTTTATCTTAGCTGTTGGGAATTTCTTTTCTATCGCTGATGAAAGTTTTGAAATATGAGAAGCATCGGAATAAATTATCCAATGATTTTTCCATCGAAAAATATTTTCATCAAAATGCTGTTTTTCTTCATCTAAAATTACTAATTCTGAAAGCGAAATAATGCTATCCGGATCAATTATTTCAATAATGGACGGTGAATCATGTTTTGTTAGCGAACATGCACAGAATAAAATAAGTAATGAAATTGTTGCAATATGCAAATTTTTCAGTATCATAAAAATAATTTATTTACTGACGTTAAATTTACTTCAATGTACCCATTTCAACTGAAATATGAAAGTAAAAAAAACGGTAAAATAGGTTACAGATGATAATAAGGAAGAATTTAATTTTAATTTTCGGATGCGCTTTTAGCAAATCGATAATCTCTGGGAGTCATACCGGTAGCTTTTTTAAATATTGTACCAAAATGTTCGACAGAAGTAAACTGAAGTTTGTAAGCAATTTCCTTGATAGAGTCTGTCGTTTCGGTTAACAGTTGTTTTGCTTTGTTCAGCCTGAGTTCACTTAAATATTTTGCCGGCGATATATCGGCATATTTCCTAAAGTTTTTTCTGAATGATGTATAACTCATGTTCAAACATGATGCTATTTCCTGCAAACTGATATCAGTAAGCACATTTTCATTCATTATCACTTTTGCCTGTTCGATGGTTTGAATTTCCCGTTTTGAAATTGCTACATTTTTCGATTCGGAAATTATCAATCCTAAAATATGCAGCAACATACCCGATAGATAAACCTGCGAATATTCCAGTTTATTTTTCACCACATCAATGGCTCTTTGCAGCAACCGTATCAACTCTTCGTTAAAGCCTACATCGATTACCTGCCGTCCTTCGCCAAACAGAGAATTTATCAGGTGATAGTACATTGAATTGGCTTCGAACCGGATAAAATATTCCTTCCACTCGGTTTTGTTGATATGGTAATATTCATATTTCTGTTGTGGTTTGATAATTAGAATTTTACCTTTTGAAATTTCAGTATCAACCGAATTTTCGAAGTGAATGATACCTTTGCCACTTGTTATGTAAATCAGTTTAAACTCATCGGAAATTCGCCCTTTTTTAAAATGAAATTTCAAATTTTTCCCTTTATCATTTACCGTACTGATTTCATCAGGCAGAATTTTTTTATATCCTACTGAATTTACGGTTAATCCAAAATTCAAACGATTGTCAACATTTATAATATTGTTGAATTCAGAGAGAAAATCGGACTGCTTCATAACTTTAAATTTATTAAGGGGTATAAATTTACTTCTTCAGATTTTTGTACTTGCGAAAAGTATCAAATTTTCTTCAGTATCATATCGAAATAAATAATGTCTTAAAATGTCATTTTCAGGGAATATTTTAAGCTTTATTTTGTTTTTTTCTGAGGTTCAATTATTCACAAATATAAAAAAAAGATTTGAAGGCAACAATATTCATTGCCAGCCTTCAAATCCGAGTAATTTCTACGTTTTATTCTTGATTGTTATTTCGATACTACCCCTTTAGGGGGTCGGGGGGTTACTTATACATAGCTCCGTAAGTTGCACATGCCCTATAGTCCGAACCTTCAGCATCCATTCCGAAAGCAGACCATGCACTCGGACGGAAGATTATTTCTTCTTCAACATTGTGCATGCATACCGGAATACGTAATATCGAAGACAAAGTTATTAAATCGGCGCCGATATGACCGTAGCTGAAAGCACCGTGATTAGCACCCCAGTTATTCATTACCGAATAAACATCTCTGAAATTTCCTTCACCGGTCAATCGTGGTGCAAACCATGTTGTAGGCCAAGTTTTGTTGGTGCGGTCATCAAGAGTTTTATGAACATCGGCAGGAATTTCCACTGTCCAACCTTCCGCTAATTGAAGTACAGGACCAAGACCTTTCACAAGATTTAAACGCGCCATAGTTACCGGCATTCCGCCTTTTGTTACAAATTTTGAAGAAAATCCACCGCCACGGAAATAACCACAATCAGCCGGATACCATGTAGTTGATTCTAACGTTTTCTGCACTTCTTCTTCTGAAATTTCCCAGAATGGTTTCATGGCAGGTTTGCCATCAATGGATTGCTGTCCGCTACCATCAAGTGATGCAGAACCTGAATTAATCAGGTGAATTAAACCGTTCGCTGCTATACCTTCCAGCTTGTAACCGGTTACACGTTCAACAGCTTCGGGACTCCAGTAAGTACGAACATCGGCAAAAACCTGCGCAGTGTTTGTCAGTAATTTTCCAAAAAGCATGGCTACGCCGTTCAAAGAATCGTTTTCGGTTGCCACCACAAATGCTTCGCGAATGCCATTCCAGTCGAAAGAAGTGTTCAATATGGCTTCAGAAAAATCTCCGTTGGGCATAAAGTCCGTCCACTGACGTTGTCCCTGAAATCCGGAAGCAATGGCATTGTGTCCCAAAGCTTCTTCAGGGAAACCTGCTTCGCGTAGTTTCGGATTGCCAATCATCAAGTCACGGATAATAATGGTCATTTTTACCACAAATTCCCATTCCTGGTCTAATTGCTCGCGCGTTTTCTTTTTATCATCATCGTTGGTATCTTCGCCTTCGTTTACTTTGCAGTATTTTGATGTCCATTCCATGGCTTTCGCAAATTCTTCCTGGTCGAAAATTCCCAATTGAATCCGCCGGCTGATTTCGCTCATATCCACATATTCGTTGCGCATGCCAAGATATTCCTGAAAGAAATTGGCATCGACAATTGAACCTGCTATTCCCATTGAAACCGAACCGATAGACAAATAAGATTTTCCTTTCATCGAAGCAGCAGCTATCGCAGCTCTCGAAAATCGCAGTAATTTTTCCTGCACATCAGCCGGAATGGCATTATCTCCGCCATCCTGCACATCGCGTCCGTAAATACCAAAAGCAGGTAAACCTTTCTGATTGTGACCTGCCAATGCGGCTGCAAGATAAACTGCACCAGGACGTTCAGTTCCGTTAAATCCCCAAACTGCTTTAATAGTGTGCGGGTCCATATCGATGGTTTCAGATCCATAACACCAGCAAGGTGTAACTGTTATGGTAATTGAAATGCCTTCTTTCCTGAATTTTTCGGCACAGGCAGCCGCTTCGTCCACACGACCGATAGTAGTGTCGGCAATAACACATTCTACAGGTGAACCATCGGCATATTTCAGGTTTTGCGATAAGAATGTCGCCAAATTTAATGCCATTCTCATAGTTTGATCTTCGAGCGATTCACGCACTCCACCCTGACGACCGTCAATGGTTGGGCGAATGCCGATTTTAGGATTTTCGCCCTGCAGTCGTCCTGATTTTTCGTTTCTGGTTTGGGCAATCTTTTGCACTTGCCCTGTAACTGTTGCTTTCATTTTTTTATTTCGTTTGATTTGGTTTGTTTGATTTTTATTTTAGTCAATAATGAAAAATTTTAGAGTTGAATAGAGCTATTTTAAATCAGGGGACAAGCGACTTCCCAGTCGCTTGATGATTACTCAAGCGACTGGGAAGTCGCTTGTCCCTTACATAATCAAAAAACGCAAATATGCTTTTTTCAAGAAATTAAAATTGTAAATTGTACATCTTTCTGTCCTGTTCTATGCTGATTTATGAATAAAAAAATTAAATCGATGGTCTGAAAATAAATTTTGTAGGCAGGTATTCCTGAACAAAAGTTTTTTCTTTTATGA
>CAYQWD010000008.1:9035-18185 GCA_964420955.1 uncultured Paludibacter sp.
GCTTTTTCACCCAACAATCCAAAGTCAATCGAAATAGCAGCAATTCCTTCCTGAATTACCTCTAAAAGTGGTTCATCGTTGTAAACCAAAACACCAATATCTTGTCCAATTTTAAATTTTTTTCTATTACTATCTAAAATTACCTTTACCATATCGTTATGAGATATTATAAAATACAATACATTTTCTTCGATATTTAACAGATCAATACATTCTATAAATTCAAATACAATATTTGAGATAGAACAAAAATCTTTTACGTAAGCTACAGAACTTTTGGGATGATTATTTTCGCTTGGAAAAACCATCACAATTTTTCTGTACTTGGAAAATATTTCCTTGTGCTCAAACAAACAATCGTATAAAGCCTGATCAAAATCCTGACATAAATATGGGTACTGCTGTTTGTCAAAATTACCAAAATCAAGCAATAGCAATTTTCTTTCGGGTATGGATTTAAGTGATTCAGAAAACTGGGTATTCGAGAAATTCATCACCACATACATGCTGTAACGACCAATGCTTTCCCTGATAATTGTATCAAATAAATTTTTGTTGTATTGATGAAAAATCAAATCAACTTTCCACGTTTTGGGTAAATTTTGAGTGAAACGATTATAAAGATTTTGTTTAAAAGGCGAATAAGTATCGAGCAACAATAAAACATGATTTACATCACCCTTAATAAAATAACCTTTCATAGGGTTCGACTCAATCAGATTCCTTCTCTTTAATTCTTTATACGCTTTGAAAACTGTATCGCGAGATATTTTAAATTTAATGCTTGTTTCATTTATCGATGGTAAATTATCTCCCACACTCAATTCACCCAACGCTACAGCATTGCTTATTGCATCGCATATCGCATTGATTTTTGATTTAGAGTGTGAGAAATTTATTTCCATTTTTTACTTTCTTTCTAACTTTTCAACATCGAAGATTTGAAAACATATCTTTGAAATTTTAAAGAAGAAACGTTCAAAAGTCTGGTGACGTTTTGAAGATTTTTCTAACTTTTCAACATCGAAGATTTGAAAACGTATCTTTGAAATTTTTAAAGAAGAAACGTTCAAAAGTCTGACGACGTTTTGAAGATTCTAATCACTCGTACCCGAATTCTTTTTCTTCTCTGTTTGCCATCAATCCATATATACCCACTATTACAAAACATATTACAGGTATCCAGTATGCAAAATTTATACTGTTAAGAGCTGTTGATAAATAACCCTGAAGGGCTGTGAGCAAAGCACCGCCTAAAATTGCCATCACTAAAAACGATCCGCCCACTTTTGCTTCCGCTTCGCTAATTCCTTCAAGCGCTATACCGTAAATTGTCGGGAACATAAGCGACATAAAAAATGAAATGGAAACTAAACCAATTACACCGGTCATTCCGGTCGAGAAAATTGCAATTGCAGCAGAAATTATTGCTCCTGTGGCAGCTATTGCCAATAACATTCCCGGACGGAAATAACGCATTAGTGCAGTAAAAATGAATCTTGAAATAGTGAATAATACTAATGAGAAAAGATAAAAGGAATTGCCGATGTTTTCGGCAGTAGAGTTTTCATCGAGTTGCCAGATACTGCTCCAGAAACTATGTTCGCTTATAAACCCATGAACATTTGCAGGTATAATTTCTGATGTATTTGGATCGACAAGACCGAGCGCAAGCATCACGTAACGTATTGTGTAAGACCAAACGCCGATCTGAGCTCCAACATAAAAAAACTGGGCAACCACACCAAGCGTATAATGTTTTCTTTTAAGCAATCTGCCAACAGTGGCGCCAAAACTTAAACCTGTAGTATCTTTGGTGGCAGGCATCTTTTTATAAAAAATTATAATTAAAAGCAATGCAACAAGTACTACTCCCAAGCCCATATAGGTAAGTGTAACGGCTGATAATTCCTTGTGCTGAACGGCAAGCAATTCGGCATCGTTCAATGTGCTTTTATTCTGGCTTAACTGCGATAAAATAAAAATCTGACTGATAATAATTCCTGAAATTGAACCTATTGGATTAAAGGATTGGGCAAAGTTTAACCGGCGGGTCATATTTTCTTTCCTCCCCATAGTTAGAATATAAGGATTTGCAGCTGTTTCGAGGATTGAGCAACCTCCCGCTAAAACATATAAAGCAAAAAGATAAAAGCCGTAGGATGCAAGTTGCGAAGCAGGATAAAACAGGAATGTTCCCAATGCATATAGTGAAAGTCCAACAACTATCCCATGTTTAAATGTATATTTTCTGATTAACAACGCAGCCGGAATTGCAAAACAAGCATAAGAACCATAAAATGCCATTTGAATAAAAGATGTCTGAAAATCAGTCATCTCCATAATGTTTTTAAATGCTGACAGAAGTGTGTCTGTCATATTGTTGGCAACGCCCCAGAAAAAGAAAAGTGAAGTTACTAATATAAAAGGAATGGTGTAATTAAATCCATCACTGCCTTTTAATAATGGAATTTTTGTGTCTGATTTCATTAATATGTTATTTGTTTGAAGATTTGAAGATTTGAAGATTTGAAGATTTGAAGATTTAAGCTTTCTAACTTTCTCAATTTCCAAATTTCTTAATTTCCTATATTTCTAAGATTAGTTAGCTTTATAAACTAAAAATTCGCTCCATCAAAGTCCATTTCTCCGCTGAGCCGGCATTGGGGTCAGCCATTTGAAATTTCGACATAAACGCTTCCCATTCTGCCTGACGGGGTAAATCAGCAAGTTTACCGAAAGCATCGTCCCAGTCAAAATTAATCGGAGTTTCTACAATCATAAAAAGCAGATTACCATGTATATACAATTCCATATCAAGAATTCCAACCGCTTTTATACCTTCAGGAATTTCAGGCCACCGGTTTTCATGCGTATGCCAATACTTGTATTCTTCAATTAGCGCTGCATCATCCTTTAATTTTAAAGTCTGACAATAACGCTTCACTAATTGTGAATGTTGTTTCACTGAATATCCTGATTTTAAGTCCATTTTTAAATTTTAAAAATTGAGAAAATGAAAAATTAAGAAAATAGGGGAATAGGAATTTCTGAGTTCCGGGTAAAAATTAGAAAATCACGAAATAGAAAAATTGTGAATCTGATTGTTGTAAAGATATTGATTCTTTACATACTCCCTCCCGACGCTTCAGGACAGGTTCGTCGAAATATAATTTTTATCTGTGCTGAACTGTGCTGCAAAAATAATCAAATATTGATAATATTATAACTTTGTCGGAAAATAAATTTAAAAGTTGTAATCTAATCCTTCAGGATTGCTGTTGTCCTCCTTAAAACGATAATAAAAAGCCCCTTTTTTTGAACCTGATTTATCAATTTCATCAAGTTTTTCAAGAAAATTCAGGCTAATCATTTTTTTTCGGAAATTGCGTTTGTCCAATGGTTCATCGTAAATGGCTTCGTATAGCGCCTGAAGGCTGGGTAGCGTAAATTTTTCTGGGAGTAGATTTAATCCAATAGGTTCAATGGCTGCTTTCCGGCGAAGTATTTTAATGGCATCGGATACCATTAGCGGATGGTCAAAAATGAGCTGTTTAGCTTCTTCAGTTTTTATCCAGTAAGCATTGTGTTGACTGAGCAGATTTTCATCCTGAACAGTTGCATCAATCAGTGCATAATAAGCGCAAGAGATTACCCGTTCGCCCGGATCGCGATTAATTTCGCCATACATGCCGACCTGCTCCATAAAAATATTTTCCAAACCGGTTAAACTGGTAAGAACGCGTATTGCTGCATCGTCCAACGACTCATTATTGCGTACAAAACCACCCATTAATGATAACCTACCTTTTTCAGGTTCCATTTCGCGGTTATGTACAAGTAGTTTTATTTCATTATCTTTAAAACCAAGAATTATGCAATCGACTGCAACAAAAAAAGAATCCTGAAGTTTGTAAAAATTTGAATTTTGGCTCATCATATTTTTATAAAACTTTGCCGGCAAAAAAAATCCGGCAAAGTCTTTTAGTTCTGTTAAAAACTTAATTTATAAAAGCAAATTACCAGAAATAAATATAAAATGCTATGGTAAATGCTATGATTATTGCAGTATGCATCACATCCCATTTATTCCAGCTGGCGCGCGTCAATGCTTTTTGTTCTGCATTAACCGAGCCAAAAGTTAATCCTTGAATTTGTTCTGCTGATGCTTGTTTAGTAAACATACTCACAACAATCATTACTAATGCGCTGAATGCAAACATTCCACCGCTGAAGAATAACCAGTTCACATCGTAAAACAAATCTTTGAACCACGATTCGGATGCACCCTGAACTTGTGAAAAGTACACTTTTGCTCCAAGTCGGGTTAAACCAACAACAAAACCTGAAATTAATCCCCATAATCCAGCTTGGGGAGTAATTTTCTTCGACAATACTCCGAGTAAAAATGCTGCTGCAATGCCGGGTGCAAGCACAGATTGTACATCCTGTAAATAAGCGTAAAGCACATTTCCAACACTTTTCATTACCGGAATCCAAAGAATTCCGAGAATTACTATTACAACAGTAGCAATACGACCCACATGTAAAAGTTGATTTTCTGATGCTTTAGGTTTTAGTTTTTTATAAAAATCGATAGTAAACAACATTGCTGAAGAGTTAAAAAGCGAAGCAAGAGAACTCATTAAAGCAGCTAAAATGCCTGCAACAACCAATCCTTTCAATCCCGCAGGAAGTATTTTTGCAACAAGGGTTGGAAATGCTGCATCAGAAATTACAGAACCGTCGGTTGCAATTGGCAGAAAACTTCCGGTTTTTGCATGCAAAGCATAAGCTATCATTCCGGGAATTAAGAAAATAAACACCGGAGTAAGTTTTAAATAAGCTCCGAAAATTGTTCCGCGACGTGCTTGTGTTTCGTCTTTACCTGATAAAACGCGTTGTACGATATATTGGTCGGTACACCAGTACCAAAACCCAATTATCGATGAACCAATTAAAACTCCGAGCCATGGAAAATTTGCATCGCTGTTACTGCGGATAAGATTAGCCATCGTGTCGCCATAATCGTTTACAGGTTTCGCACGAACGATTTCCATCATTTGATCCCAACCGCCTAACGCCTGTAAACCCAATACAACAATAATTAATGAACCAAGCAAAAGAATCGGAGTTTGAAGCACTGAAGTATAAAGCACCGATTTCATTCCTCCAATTACAGTATATAAAGCTGTTATTAAAACCAATCCGATAGCAGCAATCCAGAAGAAGTCAATTCCCCACAATTCTTTAATACCAAAAACCTGTTGAAATACCAGACCACCTGCATAAACAGTTACTGCAACTTTTGTTAAAACATAACTGATTAAAGATATTACCGACAAAATAGTGCGCGATTGAGTATTATAACGTCTTTCCAGAAATTCAGGCATAGTCAAAACCATGCTTCGAGAATAGAATGGTACGAAAACCCAACCCAAAATCAATATCATCCAACCCTGAATTTCCCAGTGGGCCATTGCCATACCGCTTGATGCTCCTGCACCTGCAAGCCCGATAAGATGTTCAGAACCTATATTCGATGCAAAAATTGATGCACCTATTGCAATCCATGTGGCATCTCGTCCGGCAAGAAAATAATCGCCCGAACTTGTTTGTTTCTTACTTAATACCCACACTACAATACCTATTAGTGCAAGTCCAAAAATTCCAATTACAATCCAATCTAATGATTCCATAATTTAATTTTTTATTCTTTATTTCGTGTTTCCTGTTTCTCGTTAAGCATTATTTTTATTTATTGAACCGTTTTATAAGTTTTTCTCCGGTAAGAATTTGTAAATTACAGTTCTTTCAAGCCCTCAAACCTTCAAACTCTCAAACTTTCTCTTAACCCATCCACTATTTTTCAACAGTAAATTTATAAATACAGCGGCTGTTATAGGTTTTTCCAGGTTCTAAAATTACCGATGGCCATTGTGGTTTATTAGGACTGTCAGGATAATGTTGCGTTTCAAGGCAAATTCCTGACCGCTGGTTGTAAATAATACCTTTTTTACCTCTCACACTTCCATCTAAAAAATTACCAGTGTAAACCTGAATTCCGGGTTCGTTAGTGTAAACTTCAACACCAATTCCACTTACGGGTGAAGTTACTTTTGCAGCAAGTTTAGTTACATCGCCGGCTGTATTAAGTACCCAGTTATGATCGTAACCGTTACCATTTTTCAGTTGAATAAAATCGTATTTATCAATATCCTGACCAATAGCTTTTGGTGTTGTAAAATCCATGGGAGAATTTTTTACAGAGTCTATTGCACCTGTGGTCATAAATGTACTGTCAACAGGAGTATATGTGTCAGCGCTGATGAACAATACATCATCAAGAACAGTATTTTGAGGATTACCTGAAAGATTAAAATAGGAGTGATTACACATGTTTATTACAGTCTTTTTGTCAGTAATTGCTTCGAATGAAATATCAATCGCGTTATCTTCGGTAAGTTTGAAAACCACCTTAGCTTCAACAGCTCCAGGAAAGTTTTCGTCTCCATCGGGAGAGAAACGTGTCATTTCGAGTGTAGTTGCATCGGGTTGTTTAACATTGGTAAAAACCTGATATTGCCATCCTTTAGGTCCACCATGCAAGCAATGACCAAAGTTATTTTGAGGAAGCTGAATTGTATCTCCGTCAATTATAATTCTACCCTGATTGATGCGATTGGCATAACGACCGATTGTTGCTCCAAAATCACTCGGAATATTAACATAATCAGCAATCGAATCGAAACCAAGTACGACATCCTGCATAACCCCGTTTTTATCGGGTACCATAACAGAAACTATACGACCTCCGAAATTTGTAATGCAAACTTCCATACCTGAAGCATTTTTTAGCACATACAAATCAGTTGTGTCTCCGTTTATCACATTCTGAAAATCTGATCTGACAAGTCCAGAAAGTGTTTTTTCAACTTTTTTTTCACAACTCTGAAATATCAGAGCAAGTATTGACAATCCGAAAAGTAGCTTTTTCATTTTTTTTGGATATTAAAGATTTAAAATTCAAATTTTTATTTTAATTCACTATTTTATCATACAGTTTTCACGCCTCAAAATTAAATGAAAAAATTGTTCTGTAAAAATAAAAAGTGTACAACTTACACTAAAAATGTTGTAAAACATATTTTCCTCATAAAATTCGAGGATTTTGTGAATTAAATTTGAAGATTTTTCGGTTCAATTTTAAGAAATCAAAAATTATGTTGTACAACATACTATTCAGATTTTGCAGGTTGAATTATTATCCATACATTTGCAAAACATATTAAGTGTATAATAAACACTTAAAAATAATTCAAACTATAATTCTAACAATCGCGTTATAAAATAGAGAAAAAAAAGATGTTTTCGATAAAACAATAAACACTTAAAAAGTAAATTTTATGTTAGAAGCATTAAAAGAAAAAGTATTCCAAGCTAATCTCGATCTGGTTAAACATGGTCTGGTAATTTTTACATGGGGAAACGTAAGTGCCATCGACCGTGAAAACGGACTCGTAGTAATAAAACCTTCCGGAGTATCTTACGAAGAAATGCGTGCCAAACAAATGGTTGTGGTTGATTTGGATGGTAAAGTGGTGGAAGGAAATCTGAAACCATCGTCGGACACGGCAACTCATTTAGTGCTTTACAATGCATTCCCAGATATTGGGGGTGTAGTTCATACGCACTCAACTTATGCAACTGCATGGGCGCAGGCAGGTATGGATATTCCGAATATCGGAACAACACATGCCGATTATTTTGCACGCGAAATTCCGTGTACACGTATGATGACACAGGAAGAAATTGATGGTCATTATGAACTTGAAACGGGACACGTAATTGTAGAAAGATTCAAAGGACTGAATCCCGAACATGTACCCGGAGTTCTTGTTTGCAATCATGGGCCATTTTCATGGGGAAAAGATGCGCATGAAGCTGTTCACAATGCTGTGGTAATGGAGCAATGTGCAAAAATGGCACAACTCGCACTCAGTATTAATCCGGACTTAAAAATGAACGAACTACTGATAAAAAAACATTTTTACCGTAAACACGGACCCGGAGCATATTACGGGCAATGGATTAGCGAGAAGAAATAGAAGCAATCTCCCCTAACCCCTAAAGGGGAACTATGTAAGTCCGTTTTCATATTCCAAATTTTATTAGAGAAAATTTAAACAAATTAATATCTCTCAACCCATTTCAGGGATTATGGACAATTAAGAAAAATAAAAATTACAAAATACTAACTTCTCTGACTCCCCTTTAGGGGTTGGGGGTAAAATTATTAAAATTATGATTTTTGAAAATTATGAAGTCTGGTTTATAACCGGAGCTCAGCTTCTGTATGGAGGTGATGCAGTAACACAGGTTGACGCACACTCAAACGAAATGGTAAAAGGGCTGAACGATTCAGGGAGTCTTCCTGTTAAAGTTGTTTATAAAGGAACTGCCAATTCCTCATCGGAAATTGCTGAAATTATGCGTGCTGCCAATGGCGACACCAAATGTATTGGTATGATTACATGGATGCACACTTTTTCGCCCGCAAAAATGTGGATTCATGGTTTGTTGGATTACAAAAAACCTTTGTTACATTTACACACTCAGTACAATAAAGAAATTCCCTGGAGCGAAATCGACATGGACTTCATGAACCTGAATCAGTCAGCTCATGGCGACCGCGAATTCGGACATATCACGAGCCGTTTACGCAAACCTCGCAAAGTGGTGGTTGGTTACTGGAAAGATGCTTCAACACATGCAAAAATTGCAGGTTGGATGCGCGTTTGTGCAGGTTGGGCTG
This sequence comes from uncultured Paludibacter sp., assembly GCA_964420955.1. Classification (GTDB taxonomy): domain Bacteria; phylum Bacteroidota; class Bacteroidia; order Bacteroidales; family Paludibacteraceae; genus Paludibacter. The sequence continues at coordinate 17,851 of CAYQWD010000008.1, forward strand.
ATGCACAGGATATGCTGATTATCCGTTTTGGCGATAACATGAACAATGTAGCTGTAACCGATGGCGATAAAGTGGAAGCAGAAATCCGTCTCGGTTATCATGTTGACAATGCTCCTATTGCAAAATTGGTTCCTTATGTAAACGCTGTAACAGAAGCGGAAATTGATGCATTAGTGGCTGAATACGAAAAAATTTACGATTTTGCTGATAATTGCAAAAAAGGCGCTGAAAAACATCAGTTTGTGCGCGATGCGGCAGCGCAGGAAATCGGTCTTCGCCGTTTCTTGCAGGATAAAGGTGCAAAAGCATTTACTACCAGCTTTAACGAACTGGAA
>CAYQWD010000009.1:0-2090 GCA_964420955.1 uncultured Paludibacter sp.
TGATAACTACAATGGGAGTTAGTCCAATTTGTAAAGCTTTTTGCAAAACAAAACGTGTTTGGGGCATGGGACCTTCAAAAGCATCAACAAGTAATAAAACTCCATCGGCCATATTAAGAACACGTTCTACCTCACCGCCAAAATCAGCATGACCCGGAGTGTCAATAATATTTATTTTATGTCCATTGTAATCGATTGAAACATTTTTAGCGAGAATGGTAATTCCTCTTTCGCGCTCAAGGTCGTTGTTATCCATAATTAACTCACCGGCATTTTCATTTTCTCTGAAAAGATTTCCGGCAATTAGCATTTTGTCAACTAATGTAGTTTTTCCATGGTCGACATGTGCTATGATAGCAATATTTCTGATTTTCTGCATTTTTCACAATCTTTTTTCAGTCTGCAAAATTAGCGAAAAAAACACAAACTACTGTTTAATAATGTAGATTTAGAAGCATTTTTACAAAAAAACTTTTTCTAACGATATTGCAGATTCGGAAAAAAGCAGTAATTTTGCAGTCCAAATTTAAGCGTAATCTCTGGCAGAATAACAAGAAGTCTGTGAATATTACGCATAATACATTAAAAATCAAAAAAAATGGACTTGATTAAAATTGCCGAAGAGGCGTTTAAAGTAGAAACCAATCACCCAGTTTTTAAAAGTGGTGATACCATTACTGTTGCTTATCGCATTAAAGAAGGCAACAAAGAGCGTATTCAGGAATATCGCGGCGATGTGATCCGCATTTCAGGTCATGGCGACAAGAAACGTTTCACGGTTCGGAAAATGTCGGGCAACATAGGTGTAGAGCGTATTTTTCCAATGGACTCACCTTTTATCGACAGTATTACAGTAAACAAACGCGGTAAAGTGCGCAGAGCCAAACTGTATTACCTGCGTGCACTTACAGGTAAAAAAGCTAAAATCAAAGAAAGACGCGTTTAATCAACCTGCTTTCAGTTGGTATAAAAAAGAGAAATCGGCACAGAAAGATTTCTCTTTTTTGTTTTTTATAAACTAACGCAAAAAGAGTATATTTGCATACGTTTTTCCTTAATTTAATCAAAAGTATCATTTTTAGGGATTTGAAAATAAGAATTATTACGAAACATGAATATTTTTCAGGATACAGGTAAGTATATTTTACTGATGCGAAAAGTGCTGACAACCCCCGACAGGTGGAAAATGTTTTTCCGTCAGTTTCCCAAAGAGCTTGAAAAACTTGGTTTACAGTCATTACCAATCGTGATTATAATTTCAGTTTTTATAGGCGCAATTTTAACCATTCAAACAAAACTGAATACGGAGAATCCGCTTCTACCCACTTACAGCACAGGATTGGTAACACGAGACACACTTTTGCTTGAGTTTTCGTCAACAATTCTCTGCCTGATACTTGCCGGAAAAATAGGTTCGAATATCGCTTCGGAAATCGGCACTATGCGTATTACCGAACAAATCGATGCCCTCGAAATTATGGGTGTAAATTCTGCCAATTATCTTATTTTGCCAAAAATAGCTGCTTTTGTAATAATGATGCCATTTCTGGTAATTTTCAGTATGGGAGTTGGACTTTTTGGAGGTTATTTGGTTGGCGTATTCAGCGATGTAATTACAGTTGCAGATTATCTCTTGGGTATTCAATATGCATTTATTCCATATTACGTTTTTTACTCGATAGTAAAGTCAGTAGTTTTTGCATTTCTCATATCATCGGTAGCCGCTTACTATGGTTATTATGCTTACGGCGGAGCGCTCGATGTTGGTAAAGCAAGCACCAATGCTGTTGTAAACAGCAGCATACTTATTCTTTTCTTCAATCTTTTGATAACAAATTTAATGTTGAATTGATTTTTCAAGAACAAAGAACGAGGACAAAAAACATTTAAACAATAATTCAGAAATACGATCCATATATTTCGGGTACGTAACAATGATTGCAAAATTAACAAATGATTGAAGTAAGAAATGTATATAAATCCTTTGATGGAAATCAGGTACTGAATGATATCACGGCAACTTTTCAAAAGGGAAAAACCAACATGATTATAGGTCAGAGCGGATCAGGTAAAACCGTACTTATGAAAAG
>CAYQWD010000009.1:2100-14064 GCA_964420955.1 uncultured Paludibacter sp.
ATTCTTTCCCTTACAGGGCGGCAGGGAGAGAATCTTCACCGCATTGACAAAGGACGAATAGAGTATGATGGGCGAAATTTACCGGATATGAACATGAAAAACATAAGACTGCTCCGGCGAGAAGTAGGTATGCTTTTTCAGGGGTCTGCCTTATTTGATTCACTTTCTGTACTCGAAAATGTAATGTATCCACTCGAAATGTTTTCGGATTTCAACAAAGAAGAAATGGTAAAACGTGCGCAATTCTGCCTTGCACATGTAAATCTCGAAGAAAAATCTTTCGGTCTATTTCCGGGTGAAATAAGTGGCGGTATGCAAAAACGCGTGGCAATAGCCAGAGCTATTGCATTACAACCAAAATATTTATTTTGCGATGAGCCAAATTCAGGTCTCGATCCCAAAACAGCGTTGATAATCGACCGTTTAATTCATGATATTACAGTAGAATTCGATATTACAACCATCATAAATTCACACGACATGAATTCAGTAATGGAAATAGGCGAAAACATTATATTTATTGAAAAAGGCGAAAAAGCATGGCAAGGCACAAAAGAAGATATTTGCAACTCGAATAATCAAGCACTTAATGATTTTGTATTTGCTTCCGATTTGTTTAAAAAAATTCAAAAAACCTGTCAATGAAAATAATTTCCTACAATGTAAATGGCATCAGAGCTGCGTTAACTAAAAACTTTGAAGGCTGGCTCACTTCTGAAAATCCTGACATATTGTGCCTTCAGGAAACCAAAGCACAACAAGAACAGTTCGACACAATGCTTTTTGCAGAAATGGGTTATACTTCATTTCTTCATTCGGCTGTAAAAAAAGGTTACAGCGGCGTTGCCATACTTACTAAAATTGCACCCGACAATATAGTAATAGGCATGAACAATGAAAAATATGATTCGGAAGGAAGAGTTATAAGAGCTGACTTTGGCGAACTTTCGGTTATGAGCGTTTATATTCCTTCAGGCTCCTCAGGCAACGAACGTCAGGTTTACAAAATGGAATTTCTCGAAGCATTTTTGCCGTTTATTCAGGAAGTAAGAAAAACAAGACCTAACCTTGTAGTTTGCGGCGATTACAATATCTGTCATAAACCAATTGATATTAACCATCCGGAAAGACAAATCGGAGTATCGGGTTTTTTGCCTGAGGAACGTGAATGGATGGATCGATTTGAAGCCGCCGGCATGGTGGACACATTCAGAGAGTTCGACCAAAGCGCTGAAAAATACACTTGGTGGAGCTATCGGGGTGGTGCTCGATTCAGAAATGCAGGTTGGCGCATCGATTATCATTGGGTAAGCGAACCACTAAAATTCAGGTTGAAAAATGCATTAATTCTTGCAGATGTGGTTCATTCTGATCACTGTCCTGTAGTGGTCGAAATGGAATAGTATGTAAATATCTTCATGTGTTTTTTAAAAAACAATAAATGTTTTAACAGTTAAATTCTCTTACTGTGATTTGTATTTAACTTTGCTTAATTATTCGACTATCAAATGAAACAAAATATCTTATCAAAATTATTGTTTTTCGTATTGCTGATATTTATCACGGCTTCATGTGACTGGCTTGACTCCAAAGATGCGGAAGTCTCTACTAACCCTACTTTTGTTTCACTTGCTTTCAGTAAAAACGATAGCATTCCAAATCTTCATACAGCAAAATTTACACTTGAGTGGGACCAAACGCTAAATGATTCAATTATTGTGAACCTCGATTCGCTGCCATACAAAACGCGCATTGATAGTGTATTCCCAAAATTTAGCTTTAAAAGCACTTCAAAAGCTTATGTTACTCTTAGAAAATCATCGGGAAATGGCTTGGATACTGTAATTCTTACAGGCACCGACACTATTAATTTTACAAGAATTATCAGCGTAACAAACACTGCTGCAGACCAAAAAACTTTTCGTACTTATCCTATAAAAGTTAATGTTCATAAAGTAGAAAAAGAACTTTATGTATGGAACAGAACAGTTGAACAGCTCTACACTCAACCTGCAAATATGCAAAAAGCACTGAGCCGAAACGATACAATTTTTCTGTATGCCGGTAGCGGTGTAAATAATTATTTATTTATTAAAAAAACAGGTCAGGAATGGAAAGAGCAAAAAATAAATGGGCTTCCGCAATTTGCAAATATTTTAACTATAGCTTCATTTCAAAAAAGGTTTTATCTGATCGATGATAGCGTGAATATTTATTCCACATCGAATGGTATCGATTGGAAAAAAGATTTAAACTCTGATAATTACAAGTTTCATACATTTTTATACGAACTCGAAGGAAAATTCTGGGCTGTAACAAAGTCGGATGCAGATAAAAAATGCAGATTTGCCTATACAGTAACTGGTGAAAAGTGGTACATTACGGGTGAAATACCATCTAACTTCCCTGTTGGTGGTTTTGCAGCAGTTTCTTTCTTTTCGCGCACCAAGAAGCCCAAAGCAGTAGTACTTGGTGGATATAATGCAAATGGGAAAATCCTGAATAATGTTTGGAGCACGGAAAATGGTGTTTACTGGCTCGACTTTACTGTTGAAAACGTAACACTCGATTCTCTTGCAGGTGCATCAATAATACATTACGATGATAAACTTCTGCTTTTTGGAGGCACAGGCGATGATGGTAATATCGTATCGACAAATTACATGCAATCCATCGATGAGGGATTAAGTTGGAGAGTGCCTGATACTGCATACACACAAATCAGAAATTTATCCGGCACGGGTAAGAATGCAACCTATAATTACTATGGGAAAAGAAGTTTCCAGAGCGTAATTTATATGAAAGAACCAAACTCAGCCGGCACACTTAATCACAATATCTATCTGATTGGCGGCAGAGATGCATCTTCAAAAGTTTATTCCGATGTTTGGGTCGGAAAACTAAATCGTTTGAGTTTTTTAATAAAATAAACTGGCGAAACAACGGACAGGAAAAAACAGTAAAAACTGCCGCCAGAACAACAAGAAAAATACATGCGCCAATCTTATCAAGATGGCGCATTTTTTTTCACTTTTTTTCACTACTAACCGGCTAAACATCTGAGATTCTTCGTTACGCTCTGAATGACAATGCTTTGTATTGATTATGGCAGGGAGGAGACAGGTTGGCGGCGAAGCCGCCAACCTGCCTCCTCCCAAAAACCTAACTTATTGATTGTCTGTCATTCCGAACATAGTGAGGAATCTAACAAGCTAAAAAAAATAATTCAAACTATTTTTATCGGTCAGTAATGATTTTTTTTGAAATTGTATAAAAAGTTGATTCTTCCTGATTACAATTTTCCCTATCAAGCAATTCCGATTCAATTCAGCGCAAACCCTGCAAATATTTTTCAATATCCGGTAAAAAATCAGTTATCTTTCTCCAATTGTTTTTGAATTTTTTTAATCGCTGTTTCAATGGATTTTTCAGGTTCAATTACATTGAATTCACCCCAGAAATCAGGGTCGGAAAAACCGGAAGCCTCATCGGTTATAATCACGTTAGGGCGCAGACGGGTTTTGTACCCGGAAACACTCGAAGCTCCAGATAAAATATCGGTAGTTGCCATTTCGATGGTAGAAAAATATGTGGTATTAAATAGCTTCTTTTTCCAGTTTATTCGCAATCCGAGTTCAATACGACTATAACCATAATACCATTTCCCATCTTTTTCAAAATAATCAACCCGATAACTTGCATTTACAGGATAAACTCTGGCATTCAATGGTTTTTTTATTATAAACATACGTGCGGCTTCTTCCTTTTTTTCGAGATTCAAATTAAAAACTGCACTTTTCAAGGCAAGTGTTTGAGCATCGATATAAAGTTTACCGTAATAAAGAGGATCAGGATTATTAATGTTTTGTCTGAAATCGATCACATAAATAAGCCGGTCGTCCTGTCGTGTTGAACGGTCAAAACTGAAAACATAGTTTCCTGTACGGTTTTCAGTAAAAAACATGTCGGTATGTTTCATTATATCAAGATACAACGAGTTGAAAGGACCACCCATTAATTTGAAAACCAAAGTATCCAAACGGCTGTAGTCCGTTTTTTTGCGGGATTTGTACAATCGAACCACATCGCTGCGATATGACCCGTAACCTTGTTTTGATATATCGACTATAGCTTCAGCAAGCGAAACGTAGGTTTTATTCTTTCTGATTGATTCTCTGTAAAATGCTGTCAGAGACATTTCTTTATCTGAATAATTCAAGGCTCTTTTTTCGAGCATTGCATCAATTAAGGCATCTGCATCTTTTGAAATTACACTTATTTCGGGCAATTCAACGCTAACTGGGTCGAGTAATATTCTGCCCTTGACTGCCTGAAGCTCCGATATTCTAAAACTGTAATTTCGATATCCTATGTATCTTACTGTTAGTGTTACATCGGAGGCATCGGCTTGTAGCTTTACAGAGAATTCACCTTCGGAGTTTGTTACGGTTGAACTTCCCGTACCATTGATAAAAATGCTTGCAAATGCAAGTGGACGATTGGTTTGTTTATCAATTACAATGCCCTTGTATTCTGTAAATTCTTCGGTTGCTGACAGTTTGGATGGATTGCCAAAACTGAACACAAAAAGTAATACTGCCAGTACAACTGAAAAATTTAATTTAGTGTAGTGTAACTTTTTCATAAACTTTTTATTTTGAATTGATTGATTATATTGTATTCATAACAAATTTTTCACCTTCAAAGTTTGTAAAATTCTTCTTAAATCGGTCAGTTATGTTTATTGAACTTTGCCACTTTCCGTGTGCCTGCTGAATATACAACAATTACAAAAAGACCATCTGACTCAATAATCAAATCTATCAGCTTTTTGGTGGTTGTACCTTTCTGTACGAGCATACCATCAGCCGAGTAAATAAAAAAATCGTCAGATTTGTCTTCTACAATATTTAAATACAATTTATTTTCGGCAGGTAAATAAGCTACATAGAACTCGGGATCTGGAACTGGAATAGTTCCATTTATTTCCCACGCGTATCCTTTGTAATTTCCCCAAATATATTCTGCAAGAAGTGGATAATCTACAAAGGGATTTCGATTATTCTGAAATGAATACACCGCATCGTTACGGTTAATTTCTTTTGTACTCACCGGATCATTACGATGCCATTTAAGTAGCAAATTAACAGCATATTCGTTAAATACAGGGTAAATATTTTTTTGCAACATACTTGCTGTTCCCAAACTGCGCCAGTTTTGGGAATAATCTTCGTAACATGTTACCACATACATGTAACTTCTTGCAAAATCACCCTTATATTCATCGGCAGGTTCGAAAACTGTTCCTGTATAACCTGTAACACGGTTTGTACCTACTTTAACTACACCATTCTGAAATGTCGGAATTCCGGTAACTTCACCCAGAGGATAATTCGATTTAGCTTCATTTGCAGTAGGATCGGAAGGATAAAGGTTATGCAAATCGGAGTACGCAATTGTAGTTTCGGGAGAAGTACTCCACCAGCTTTTAGGGAAATTGTGTTCACGGTTCATACCAGTCCATGTAGAGCGTTGAATATTGGAGTACATATCCCAAAAATATCCGTTTGGGTGCCAGTCGGTAGTACGAAAATAGCTTGATGAAGCATAATATTCAAGTTGCTTATGATGTCTGATAATGTTGTGAATTGCAGTTTTCAACTCCTTGTCTTTAAGTCCTGAAGCTGCATTATAATAACCCTTCGGTATTGCTGCAAAAATTTCGCAAGCAATAACTAAATTTAAAAATATGACAAATTTTCTGAAATACATTTGAAGTAAAGTAAGTAAGAAATACTTTAAAAAATTCACGAAGCAACCTGCAAAGATAACTTAACTGTATAAAATTACAAAAAATATTTAGATAAGCATCGAACAAACATCATCGAAATTTTGAGTAATATTACAAAATAATTTCGACAGCCCGTAAAACCGAATTTTACGTAGAGTCTGTTGAAAAAACTCTGTAAGAGATAACTTTAAAATAACCCTCATTAAGCAATTCGGAACTGGGAGAGGTGAAAAATCCACCCCATCGCAGGCTGAATCATAATTATATATAAGTGAAGTTACTACGGGGTTCTGTTTTGTGTAGTATTTTATTCGCTCTGGTAATCCCTATGTTTCGGCAGGGAGTTAGCAGATTAAATTCTTGCATGATATTTAATAATAAAAACTTTAATTTGCGCATGGGTTTCCGGCTAATGTTCCAAAATTACTTGCACAAAAGAAAAATTATATTGTTATAACTACTTATTAATGTGCAGTATGACGCTTACAAATCAAACTCTTTACACTTTAACCAATTACACTATACATTCGAACAAATGTACTGATGGAATAAAAAAAGCAGTCTCGATGCGCTGAATGCTTTTTATTTTGAAATTGCTTTCGGTTAGTAAACGACTCATTTTTTTATTCGATAAATACTCAGCTTTCGATGTTGTAAATTTCACAAAGACTAACCAAATAAAATCGTAAAGATTATTATTGTTGGCAAATAAAATCAGCAAGCGCCCACCCGGATTCAGATGTTCCCGTACACATTTCAGAAAGTACTTTTTATCCAGAACATACGGAAACGCATTGGTCGATACAATTATGTCGAACTTTTCATTTTCAGCCAATTTTTCTAATTCAGTTGCAAAATACCTGATTTCAGAGTTTTCATTAAAAGTTCTCGCTCTTTCAATCATTTTTTCAGCCGGATCGATGCCCGTAACTTCTGCACAGGGATGAAGATTTTTTATTTCCCTGCAAAGTTGACCAATGGCGCAACCAACATCAAGAATTTTAGCGTTTTCAGGAATATCAGTCAGATTTTTAAGAATCAACTTGCGCGATGGCCCTAAAGCGAATTTTTGTGCTAATAGTTTTTCGTACCAACCGGCGTACGAGTCCCAGATTTCTTTGTTTGGCATAATATAGATTAATATAATTTACAATTTAAAAATTTACAATTTACAATTTACAATTTATTGGCAAATTAGCATTTTGGTACATTGGCACATTACCAATTCATCTCCAGAAAATAATTTTTGTAAAGTAGGCAATTCCATAATAAATGCTCATAAAAATGGTTTGGAATCCTCTCAGAAAACCATATTTTTTAAAAATATACATTGCTGACGACCAACCATAAATCGGACTTAAATACAAAATAAACAGCCATAAATAATAACTGAAAGGTGTAATGTGAGCTGGTTTTTTGTGCAGGCGCAACAAATCGTACCGCCACATTTTCTTTAAATCGAAAACTGTTTTTTCTTCCAGAGCCAAATCAGTGCCGGGCATTATTGTTTCGGTAGAAAAAGTTGCAAATTGAATTTTATTTTTTCGGATATAACTGAATAATTGTCTGAAATCGGCATGATGCCAGTCGGGATTGCAAATAAACAACGCATACAGTTCAATGTCATACTTTTTGCAAATGGCGATGGTACGGTCGTTTTCCGAAGCAGTTGTTCCTTTATGTACATTTTCCAGGCTATCATCACTTATATATTCAAATCCGACAATTACAGCCGTGAGCCCATTTGCTTTCAATCGGGCAATAGTTGTTTCATGTTTCGAAATAAAGTGAGATGTGCCATAGACAATAAACTTTTTGCGGATTTCACGTTTTTCAAGTTCATCGCAAAAAGTTTCGAGTCGCTTGCTGTTTGTCAGAAAATTATCATCAACCACAAAAATATTTTCTGTTTCGATGGTTTCTAATTCTGCAATTACATCGGCTACGGGGCGGGCGTGGTAAACTCCACCGTTCATTTTACGGCAAAAACAAAATGTACATTTTCCCGGACAACTTAATGCAGTTTTTATTGAAGCACACTTGCCGAGATACATGTAAAAGTATTTTTCGGGATTTTTCTCGAATAAAACCCGTTTTGGGATTGGTAATTCTTCTATCGTAGATTTTACTTCCTTAAGTGTAAAACCGTTATCAGCAAAAGCTACACCTTCAGTGTTTTGAAGAATTTCGGGTCGATGGAGATTATCAACAATTTGTACTATTGCTTTCAAATGATTGGCAAATACCACTGCATCAATTTCAGGAATAAAGAATTGCTCAGGAACAACTTCGGGATGCACACCGCCTACAACAATGTATAAATCAGGAAATTTCCCTCTTAAAACCTTACAAACATCAAGCACATAGGTTGTATGATTCAGATAAGAACTTATGCAAATCAAATCAATTTTTTGTTCTTTTAAACTCCTTACAAGTTTACGTTTTTTGCCTTTTTCGAGAAAAAATATGGAATGGTTTTGATGCAAAACGGTATAAAGATATTCCAACTCAAGCGGTTCCGAACTGATAAGATTATCCATGTGGATGGATTGTAGCGACACAGGAGGTGTATAAAGCAAAATATTCATTTCAGAAGATATTCGGTGTTATTTTCCGTTTTACGTAACTGCGATAATGTAAATTTACACCCAACGAAAATAACAACATTTCGGGATTTTTCCATAAATATTTGTTGAACAAAATGCGATGAAATATGCTTTTGAGCGAAAAAACCTGATTGTTCAACCACCAATACATTTCCGTAAGTTTTTCGGGTGCAATCATTTTGGGAATATGCACACACCGCGTACCATCAAACAGGTTTAAATCGTCGGTAAGCATTCTACCTTCTTCCTTAAGCTGATTATGCAAATCTGTTCCAGGAATAGGTGTGAGAATGTAAAATCGAGGAATTGGAACACGATTGCGATAAATAAACTGGTAAGTATCTTTTATTGATTTTTCGGTATCAAAATCACTTCCCACAATCATTTCGGTGCTTACCACAATTCCTGATTCTGATAATATTTTCATATTTTCACCATGCTCGGCTGCTTTCAGCCAAGTTTTATCAAAACTGTCGATGGCTTCCTGGCTGATACTCTCCACGCCAAAACTCATCAAATCGCAACCGGAATCGCGCACAATTTTGAGCAATTCGGCATTTTTTGCCAAATGAATGGCGCACTGACTTGCCCATTTCATTTTTAGCGGTTTTATTCTTTCACATAATTCCCGTAGATATTTCGGGTTTGATGTAATGTTATCATCAATCAAATAGAAACGTTTGAATCCTAATCGTTTTACCTCTTTTATGTCGCGAATAACTTCATCAACCGGGCGAAATAAATATTTACCTTCGTACAAACAAGCAATGGAACAAAATGAACATTTAAATGTACATCCTCTGCCTGCCTGAACAGGTAACATGACGCCAATTGGCTTTCGTGTTAACAATTCGTAACGCGGAACAGGAAGATTTTTCAATTCGCCGATAGGGAAATTATACAAAGGCTTGACTTTTCCGGTTTCTTCAAAATCTTTCAGCATCATTGGGAAAGAAATTTCAGCATCGCCAACTATCACCGAGTCAACATATTTCATAGCTTCCTTATATGCAATTGATGCCATATAACCGCCTAAAACCACAATTTTTCCTCGTTTTTTAAATTCTGCCGCAATTTCCAAACCTCTGAAAGTGGCATGTCCCATCGTTCCGATTCCAACAATATCAGCATCGGTTTCAAAATTTATTTCATCAACCACTTCTATCAGCAATTCCACCTCCCAGTGTGCAGGAAGGTAAGCTGCCAGCAGCGGAAAAGCCAATCCGGGCAGATTGATTTTTTTCTGTTTGCACAGTTTTCCGCTTTCGGCATACTGTGTGGGTTGTATGAAGAGGATTTTTGGCATTTTTTTAATTTGAAGATTTGAAGATTTGAAAATTTGAAAATTTGAAAATTTGAAGATATAATTAAGAATTTGAAAATAAGTAATTTGCAATCTTATTTTTATAATTAACTTTCATTAATCGCTCTCTCCCTCTCCTTTGGAGAGGGCTGGGGAGAGGTTTTTATTTTCTCCCGATACTGTTTCTCAACTTTGTAAGCTCCCAACAGCATTTTTACAAGCATTACCGGACGATACGTTTTTAAATATTTCAACAAGACTTTTGGCTGATATAAAATTGATGAATATGCTTTGATAATTTCACGATAAAATTCAGCAACAGTTAATTTTTCAGGCTGAACGGTTACATGTGCCAAATCCCATTTTTCATAATCTGTTTTATCAATAATAATCCGATCGTCGGGATAACTTACGCCGGTTTTAGGAAGCGGAGTTAGCGGTTGTAAATTTACGTAATGAATGCCAAGTTCCTTCACTACTTTCACCATGTTTTTAAAATCAGTTTTATCCCATTCGGGTGGAATTATAATGGTGGCAAAAACTTCAATTTTTTCGCGATGCAGTACTTCCATCGTTTGTTTGTACATCGAAACAGAAGTTTTCTTGTTGTATTTGTCCAATTCTTTATCAGAGAAACTTTCGAAACCAACGATAACCGTTCGCAATCCGATTTCTGCCAACTGATGCATAATTTCAGGATTTTCAGCAATGAAATCGGCGCGTGCGTACACCAGAAAATGTTTTTTTATCAGTTGCTTTTTAATTTCAGCGATAAAGGCAATTAGCCATTTTTTGTCCACAAGAAAATCATCGTCAACAATATAAATTTCCGTTTCACAAATCGTTTTCAGCTCCTCAATTACATCATTCAGCGGACGTTGTTTGTACAATTTATCGGTAATAATCCGGCAAAAACAGAAAGAACACAGATAAGGACATCCAAATGAAGTTTTGAGCAGCGCCACTTTATCGTGAAAAATATAGAAATATTTATGACGATATTTTTTAACCGCGCTCCGCTCAGGAAACGGCACACGAAAATCGAAAGCAGGTAAAGTTTTATTTTCCAACGTATCGCCATTAATGAAAACACCTTCGGGAAGCGGCGATTTTAATTCGATATGGTTTAATAAATCCTTGAAAATTACTGCTGCATTCCGAACCACTCTGAAATCGACTGCTGCGTTCTCAAAATCTTCAGGGCAAACTTCGCAATGTACGCCTCCAACTATTGTGGTTACATTGGGAAGAAGCGTTTTTGCAGTTTTACAATATGAAATTATTATATTGACATGTGTAATATAACCTGTAAGGCATACAACATCAGGTTTGTGAAGTTTCAGATAAAACTCAATTGGATTCTTTTCGAGAATCATGTCAACAATTATAGCAGTATCAGTTTCGCGTTTCAGCGCACAAAGAACTTCCAGTTCCAGCGGTTCTACTATCATCACGTGTTGCAAACCTATGGTTTCGCGCGGAGGACGAGGTCTTATCAATAATATCTTCATTCGCTTTGTTTGAATGGGTTTGTGCTTTCAGGTTTTAATTTATATTCAAGCACAGAACCAAATTTCCTTAATAAGCTATTTACAAATTTATTGCCGTGGTGGGCTTCCATATAAAGCATTTCGGGCTTACCTCCCATACGCATTTTTGGAGTTTCGGCAGTTTGTCCGAGTTCAATTGTTTCAGCTTTGTTTTCAATTCCATCGCGTACAAGTTGCGTTAAAAGCCGAAAATAAGTATGATATTTCCTGTTCTGTTGATAATCGATTCCACCAAGAAAAAAATAATATGTGGAATTATCATTTAAAGCGATATTCCAACCCAACATTTTGCTGCCAGTATAACAAACCGTAACTACAAACTCCTTGGGCAAGTTCCGAAAAAAATCAAAACTTAACTTCTCAAGTTTTCCTTCACTTCGTTTGTAAACTTCGAGGTACTGACAGTACATTTCCTGTGTAAATTCCGCACATACTTTTTTTTCGAAAAAAATATTATCATCTTGCTGATTTATCAGGTTTATCCGCCGTCGGTAATTTGAACGAAGCGCATAAAAATATTCATTCCAGCCTGCAAACCGATTTGCAAAAACAATGGTTGGAAGCGTTTTACCGGATGCATTTTTACTTTCAGAAGTAAGATTCCTCAGATTTAAAGCAAGTGTCAATCCCTTTTCATTTTCGAAAATATATTTTTTCAGCGCTTCAACAACATTTGCTTCCCCGAAAATTACGGAAGCAGAAACCGAACAGGGC
>CAYQWD010000009.1:14074-15296 GCA_964420955.1 uncultured Paludibacter sp.
ACGCCAATCACATTCATTTTAAGCGGACTTTTAATTTTTAAATAGGTAAAAATATCTAATCGCAAGGTATAAACAATAGCTGCTGCAGTTATTTTATTGTTTTCGATACATACATAATATCTTTGATGGCAAGGATTAAACTTTTCAGCATGACTCAGAAATTTTCTTGTCTGAAAAAAATTTCCAGCCAGCAAATCCCAATTGTACTGAAGTTGATTAATGTTTGTATATTGCAGAAAATTCATAAGCTGTGATTCATTGAACCAATAGAAATGAAACACTCAATTGATAAAAGATTACCCAATTATCGATAAAGGAAAGCGAACACAGTCGATTTCACATTTGTTATACCACAAAAATACGACAAACATCCGGAAAGTAATAAAAAATTTGGGATGTGGAAGAATAATTCAGTGTGAAGTTGGACTTCCTGTTTTCGGCATGTGGGACAGCTTTTGAAGATTTAACAACCTTCTAAATTTCAGACAACTCCTGCTACACTTTCGAAAGAATGGATTTCGTGTGTTTTAATTGCAATAGTATAATGAAACAGGAATTTTTCGATAAAAGGAAACAAGACTATTTGAAGAATTGAAACAGAAGTTGTTATTAGATAAATTTTGACATTAGTGTCCCATAAAAATCTAAAGGCTAAAAATTGAATAAATTAAGCTTGTAATTACATTTGGTTTTCAGCGTATTAGAAAATAAAAATAGTCAATTTTGACAATAAAGTATTGAAAGCAAAATCAAATAAGTTTACTATTGAAACGACTATAATTCTTTCATATTGAATATTTTACAATATAGATTCTAAATTTTAATGGGACACTAATAAAATTTTGACTATTTTTGCAACCAAACAAAAGGACAAAAATGATAACCAAAGCTTACATAACAGAACTTAAACATACAGGAAAAGGTAACATTGCGAAACTGATTAAAAGTCAACGTGATGTTGGGACAATTAACAATATTCTTGAAAGCTTGGGACAACTACCTTCTAATTTTGAGAGTGATTTTTTGTATGAACTTCTTGACCACCAACACGCTCAAGTACGACTAAATGCTGTGAAAAATATCGGAAAACTAAATGGCAAGTCGAAAACTATAAAACTTCACGAATTATATGAAAGAGAAACTGACACCAGTGTCAGACGTGAAATCATTTCTTCAATCGGTAGACAACGAAAACCAGAAAATAAAATCTTTTTATTTGAAA
>CAYQWD010000009.1:15306-15928 GCA_964420955.1 uncultured Paludibacter sp.
CATTGCATGATGATGACCCGAAAATTGTTTGTCAAGCAATACGAGCACTATTAGTTTTCGAGAAAGACAAAGATGTTCAAGAACACTTGAAACCTTTAATCAATCACACCAACGAAATGGTGAGAAATGTAATTTACAAAGAATACTTTGCAAAAGACAATCAAAAGAACGGTGTGCTACCGCACACCGAAACTTATGATTTTCTTAAGAATACTGTTGTAAATGCCGATGTTTTGCAAGCCTTAAAGTTTGTTCCAGATGAAAGTGTTCATTTAACTTTTACTTCGCCTCCTTATTATAATGCAAGAGATTATTCGATATATCCAAGCTATGAGGCATACTTAGAATTTCTGGAAAATGTATTCAAAGAAACGCATAGAATCACTAAAGAAGGACGTTTTTTAATAGTAAATACTTCTCCAATCATTATACCACGTGTAAGTCGTTCTCATTCAAGCAAACGTTATGGAATTCCTTTTGACTTACACCCACTTTTAGTGAAAAATGGTTGGGAATTTCTCGATGATATTATTTGGTTGAAACCAGAAGCAAGTGTAAAAAATAGAATTGGTGGATTTATGCAGCACCGGAAACCACTTGGCTACAAACCAAATTGTGTAAC
>CAYQWD010000009.1:15966-17192 GCA_964420955.1 uncultured Paludibacter sp.
GACTGGAATATACGGAGCTATGATTATCAAACTGTAGAAGAAAGCAAAGTTGCTGATGGTTATGAAACTACAAATGTTTGGAAAATTGATCCTTGTTTTGACAAAGTACATTCAGCTATCTTCCCTGTAGAATTATGTAAACGAGTTATTCAGTATTACTCATACAAAGGTGACTTAGTTTTTGATCCGTTTGGTGGAAGTGGTACAGTAGGAAAAACAGCAAAACTATTGAATAGGTCATTTTTTCTTACCGAACAAGAACCAACATACTTTGAATATATGCAACGAAATTTCTAACATTAGAACAATTTAAAAACATAGCAAAATGACATTAACAGACCAAGTAGTAAAAAATATAATTACTCGTGTAATAAAGTCACAAGACTACCGTATCGAAATTGTAAATTTGATAAATGCTGAATTTCTTCAATTTGCGGTAGAATTTTTCAAAAAAATTGCATTTGCAAAGTTAAATTCAGAAGAGATTACGATTGAATGGTATAAAAAAGCGTTTATGGACGATTCATTGTCGTCTGATGAAATAGCAATAAATTCTGGGCTTAATAAAAAGACAATAAGCAATATGTATGGTGCTGCCACAAAAACTATTGTTATTGAAGCTGCAAATGAACATTTTGAATCTCTATATAGTAGTATTCAATCGCTTGTCGAATTGGAAAAGGAAATTGATTTGACTTTAACCATAAAAATGAAAGGTGTTTCTGTTGATTTGAATGTTAGTGAAAGTCTGATTGTTATCAACACTTTAGCTGTAAAACGCGCTGCATTAAGAGGTGGTCTATGGAGCACAGCAGGCAAAAGTGCTGAAAAATATCTGATGTTTACTCTATGTAAAATGTATCAAGTAACAGAAAAACATTATGATGCTTGCCATTTTGTCAAAGACAAAGGAAAGAAAGTTGACAGAGAAATAGACTTTTATCTGCTTAATGATGGAAAAGAGTATTTATGTGAAGTTAAATTAATGGGAAAAGGAAATCCCGAAAGTGCTGATGCAATTATTGCAAGAGATACAAATGTTCTTGTTGCAGACACACTCTCTCAACAAAACAAGAATCAATGCGAACAACTAAATATTAATTGGGTAGCATTACGAGATGAAAATGGATACAAAAGATTTAAAATAGCTCTTGAAAGATTAGGTATACCTCATGTTGATTATTCTGGTGATTTAGAAATAGATCTACCCCAAATTTTAGATAGTC
>CAYQWD010000010.1:0-9720 GCA_964420955.1 uncultured Paludibacter sp.
AAAGAGTATAAAAGAAAGTTTTCTCATTGCCTTAGCGAATTAAAGTTACAGTTCCTTTTCGGGTTTTTAACTCGCCATAAGGGTTGGTATAATTAGCATGAAAAAAATAAGTATCCGGAGGTAAATCGCGACCGGAGTTGCCAAATTTTCCGTTCCAGCCCTCGTTGCCTTTAAAAACAACCAAGCCATATCTGTCGGTAATTAAAACATTAATTCCTGTGAGAAATTTATCGTTAATTTCATCGGCGTTTGGTGTGAAAACATTCGGAAAAAACGGACCAACCACCACAGTTCTATATGCTATACTGTCGCAGCCGTAAGCATTTACTGCACGCAAACTAATTGTTTTCAGCTCGTTCAATTGTGTAAGTCCGGTATATTTATGCTGAACTGAATTTTTTAACGAATCCTGTTCTCCATCGCCAAAATCCCAGTAATAATTAACATCAATTTCCTGTGGAACGAAACACAGAATTTCATTATGTCTGCTGTCGATTAACTCAGGCATAACGGTAAAGCTTGTTTTTGGTAAATCAATTTCGCGTACATTTATACTGATGGATTTTTCGCACCCGCGCTTGTTAGTTCCGGTTACAGTATAAATTCCGGGTTTATCCACCGTCAGTGAGGCCGATGTTGATTTCGTTTGAGTCCATCGATAAGTAAGAGCGCCCGATGCAGTAAGTAATACACTTTTGTATTTGCAAAAATAAGTATCAGCTGTTGCCGTATATTCCCAATCAGGTTCTTCAATAATGGTTTTGTGTTTAGTAGTTGAGCATTCCTTACCGCTTGTAAAACCAGTCAGTTCAAGCAATCCACCGGGAGCACCAACAATTACTGACTCTTCACGACTGATTATTTCACCGTTAAGTTTCCATACATAATGATCGGCGCCATAACCTTTCAATGTAGTTGTTCCGCCCGGACAGTAAGTTGTATCGCCCTGAATGCTGACAAGCGGCGGATAGAAAGTTTCAACCATTTTGGTGAATGTGTCGATACATGACGATGGTGGATTTGTAACTTTTAGTTTTACCGGCACCCAACCCGAAACGGACTGAAATTCGTGAACAGGCTGCGCTTCGGTCGATGTTGTTCCATCGCCAAAACTCCAGCTATATTTAAGCTCGCCGTGTGTAGGAAGTTCATTAACATAGAATCGTAATGTGTTGTTCAGGTTATCACAATCTACTCGGTCGTTGGTAAATTCGGCATTTGGCTCGTAACGATAAACGGTGGAATTCAATGAAATTCTGCATCCTGTGGCTGAAAGCAGGGCACAGGTATAGGTTTCTCCTTCCTGAGGATTGGTAATTGTTAAACGCTTATTATTGCCAAGCACAACACCATTTGCATTTTTCCATTCGTAAGACTCAAAACCGTTTGGGGCATTCAATATTGCTTGTGCGCTTCCCCTGCAATAATCTATAGTAATATCCATTGGCAAACATTCGGCAGCAAAATATGCATAACCAAAGTGACCTGTGCGACGGCAATTGGCACTCATGAACTCTATCGTTATAGTTTGACCAATATAATTTCTCAGATCGATGCCTACAGCAGTCCAGTTGCGCCAGTATAAATAAATAGGAACTCCGCCTGAAGTTGAATATACTTTTTTATCCCATCCTCCCACACGTGCATTACTGGCATATACATCATAATTTGCGCAGTCAGGAATTTCATTTCCGAGTCTGTTCTTAATTGTAAGTTTAAATCGCGGTTCATCTTCTTTAGTGTGATTTCTATCGAACGGATCGTGCAGTATCACTGCAAAATGCATAATCACCAGCGCATTGTATTGAGTAACGTCCAAATTGTAAACCAAGCTCTGATGCCAACCGCCTGTTCCCCGAAAAGTTGATCCAAGTTTAGCGGAAGCAGTAAATCCATCAGGAATCATTTTAAGGATACTACCTCCAACTTCTCTATCGAACCCCTGTGTGGATATTATCTCGTGACGATTGGTTACAAATCCGGCAACCGGTGGTGAATATGTTCCATCTTGTTTGTCGACCCAAGTGTATCCGGTCCAGTTTGTAAAATTTTTCAATTCAAATCCCAGATTTGTGCAATAGGGATTCGCTCCTGAAAGATTATTCAGAAAAAACGAAACAATTATTACCGACAGAATATTTTTTTTTGAATTTGCCAATTTTATCAAATGAAACGTTTAACACTGCAAAAATAATAATTATTAGGAAACATTCGTAATTATGAAGGCTAAGGTTGTAAAATCACGATTTTCGGGATTTCCGATTCATTACTGACTTGTTAAGTTTACTTGATAATTTCAAACTAAAATTAAAAACTCCCGACAGTAAAAATTTACATTTACTATCGGGAGTTTAATATTAAGTTGCTTTTTATTTTTCCCCCTTCAGGGGGTTGGGGGGTTATTTCACCTTATACACATCCACGCCTTCCACATCAAAGTTTTTAATGAAAGTAGCATGTTTGCGGGTTTCTACTTCGGCAAATTTATTGAAAATAAATGCTGATTTGCGGAACAGGTCTTCCGTGTCGCGGGTGGCATCAATTATCAGCAGATAGCTCATAATAGTGAGTCCTGCCATTTCCACCAAGCGGCGTGCATGGAAATCGATATATTCCTGACTTTTCGCTTCGGCAACTCTTTCAACCGAGTTTTCTATCAGGTTGGTCATTGTAATCAGGCGCTTGCGCACCGAGTCAAATTCAGGATTGATAGGTAACGATTCGTAATGGCGAATTTGTTTCAGGTAAGTGCCTGTCATCACGTGGCGGATAGCAGCAACAGTCTGTAACTGTGAAGTACCTTCGTAAATGGTAAGAATACGCGCATCGCGATAAATACGTTCGCAGGCATAATCTTTCATAAAACCTGAACCACCGTGTACCTGAATGGCATCATAAGCATTCTGGTTGGCATATTCGCTGGCAAACATTTTAACGATAGGCGTAAATGCATCAGCTAATTTCTGATATTCCTTATAATCGGCTTTTTCTTCGGGAGTCAGTTTGCGGGTAGCTTCAATGGCTTCGTAAGCTTTGTAAATGTCCACAAATCGGGTTGTTTCGTAAAGTAAAGCGCGTGTTGCATCTAATTTTGCTTTCATCATCGAAATCATTTCCGAAACAGCAGGAAATTCGATAATGGGTTTGCCAAACTGCTGACGTTCGCGGGCATAAGCTACTGCTTCATCGAATGCAGCTTGTGAAACTCCTACCGATTGTGCTCCAACGCCCAAACGTGCGCCGTTCATAAGCGACATCACGTACTTAATTAAACCTAACCGGCGTGAGCCAACCAATTTTGCGGGCGTGTTGGTAAATACAAGTTCCGCTGTTGGCGAACCTTTGATTCCGAGTTTGTTTTCAATACGGCGTACTTTTACAGTGCTGTCGAATTTATTATCCACCACAAAGTATGACAAACCGCGACCATCGCTGGTACCTTCTTCGGAACGGGCAAGTACTAATTTAATATGCGCATCGCCGTTCGTAATAAAGCGTTTAACGCCATTCAGATACCATATTCCAGCTTTTTCGTTGAAAGTAGCTTTCAGTTGTACAGCCTGAAGGTCAGAACCGGCATCCGGCTCAGTTAAGTCCATTGAGCAAGTATCGCCCTGACAAACGCGTGGCAGGAATTCTTCTTTAATGTTGTCGTCGGCAAATTCAGCAATAGTTTCGGCGCAATCCTGCAATCCCCAAATGTTTGCAAAGCCTGCATCGGCACGCGATACCATTTCACCTCCCATAACGTAAGGAATCATGGCAAAATTTAAACCACCGTACTGACGAGGCAAAGCCATACCGTATAGACCAGCCTGAGCAAGTGCTTCGTGGTTTTCCTGCGTTCCACGCGCGTAAACTATGCGGTTGTTTACCACTTTCGGACCTTCCTGATCCACATTTTCGGCATTTGGAGCGATAATTTCGCTACAAATATCACCGATGATTTCCAGTACACGTTCGTAATTATCGATAGCATCTTCAAAATCGCGCGATGCATAATCATATTTATCCTTGTCGGCGAAGTTTTGCTCTTTGAGCGTAACTATTTTTTGCATCAGCGGGTGCGACAGCTGAAACTTTAATGCCGGATTGTTATTGTAGTAGTTCATAATATTTTTTTTTGGAAGTTAGTTTGAATATATAGAAGTTAGTTTGAAGTTAAATACCGGATATATTATCTGTTTGAATTAATATCAATCAGGAGCTTTTCGCAATAATTATTTAAAGATTTGCTGGTATCTTCCAAAAGTGAGTTTAATTTATTCATTTCATCTGTATTAATGTAATTTATATCTTATGAAAGAATAATATAATATCTGCATTCTTCAAGGCTACTTTGAGCTATATTGAAAAATCTTAATTTTTCCGATTCGCTTAATCTTTTATATCCTTCAGCAATATTTGCAGGAATTGATATTGCAGCTCTCCTAAACTGAGAAACCAAACCAAAAATTTCATTTTTTGGATAAGTTGCAGTAAGAGTGTACATTTCCAGAACAAATGAATGAGCAAGTTGCCACATTCTTAAATCAACAAATGTACTTGTAGCTGCCATAACTTCTTAACTTCGTTAACTTCATTAACTTCTTAACTTCAAATTAACTTCAATTATTTAGAATTTTTTTTATAATACTGAATCATTTTCGGAATCACTTCTTCCACCGAGCCTGTAATTACATAATCGGCAATGGCGTTAATTGGCGCATGAGGATCGCTGTTGATAGCTATAATCATGGCGCTTTCCTGCATTCCTGCAATGTGTTGAATCTGCCCTGAAATTCCACAGGCTATGTACAATTTAGGGCGAACTGTAGTGCCGGTTTGTCCAATCTGCCGTTCGTGTTCTGCCATTCCTGAATCCACCGCTGCGCGCGAAGCTCCAACTTCTCCCCCAAGTACATCAGCAAGGTCGTAAAGCAGTTTGAAGTTTTCGGCGCTTCCCATTCCGTAACCGCCGGCTACGATAATAGGAGCAGCTTTCAGATTTACTTTCGATTTTTCGATATGCCGCTCAATTACTTCGATAACGAAATCAGTATCCGATACATATTTCGAAACATCTAATTTTTTTGTTTTTCCGGTATAATTTGCGCTGCGGATTTCTTTTTTCATTACACCTTCGCGCACGGTTGCCATTTGCGGGCGGCAATCAGGATTTACGATAGTTGCCACGATATTTCCACCAAAGCCGGACGAATTTGATAGAGCAGATTTTCGTAGATTTTACCTGCTTTTTTATCTTCGTAAGTACCAATTTCGAGTGAAGTACAGTCGGCAGTTAATCCGCTGAAGAGCGCTGAAGAAACGCGCGGACCCAAATCGCGACCGATAGAAGTTGCACCCATCAGGGCAATTTGCGGTTTTTCTTCTTCAAAAAGATTTACAAGTAACGAAGTGTGCGGGAGTGTGGTATATGGCGAGAGACGTTTGTCATCGGCCAAATATAATGTGTCCACACCATAAGGAAAAATCTGTGCGCCCACGCCATCAAGTAGATAACCGGCTGCAACAGCTTCGAGTTTACATTTCAACTGATCAGCAAGCGATCGTCCCTTGGTGAGCAGCTCAAGACTGACATCGCATACAATGCCATCTTCTAATTCGAGATATACTATAATGTTGTTCATGTGATTAATACCCCATCCCCTTAGGGGAATACTATAGAGTTTTTTATATATTTTGAAATAATTTTAATGACCTTTTCCCCTTTAGGGGTCAGGGGTCTATCCTATTGTATGATTAGCGATGAGTTCTTTCATCAAATCTTCAATTTCGTTATCGGAAGCAGTCAGTTTTTTGCTTTCCTTTGCTGTAAAAACCACATTTTCTATTTGTTTTACTTTTGTAGGAGAGCCGGTCAGTCCGAGCCATTTAATATCATGTTCAATATCGCTTACACCCAACTCATTTATGTTAAGGTACGGGAAAGATGAAAATAAATCGGTATAATCGGAGCCTGCTGTCTGTTTTTCGGTAGGTGTTGCGGCGCGTTTGTATTTCAGTGTAAGTTTTGCATGGCGCGGACGACAGGGAGCAGCTGAGCCATTTACTGTTACAACTATAGGAAGATTTCCCCTAACAACTTCCACGCCACGCTCCAAACGACGTTTCACGGTGATTTTATTGTCGGTTAAATCCAATATTTCTTCAGCATAAGTAATTTGAGGAAGTCCAAGTTTTTCGGCAACCTGCGGACCAACCTGCGCAGTATCTCCATCGATAGCCTGCCGGCCACAGATAATGATGTCAACTTTCCCGATTTTACGGATTACACAAGCAAGCGCATAAGAAGTGGCAAGGGTGTCAGATCCTGCAAATTCACGCCCGCTTAATAAATAACCGCCATCGGCGCCGCGATACATGCTTTCGCGAATAATTTCTGCAGCGCGGGCAGGTCCCATTGAAAGCACGTGAACGGTTGCGCCTTCAATTTTTGATTTTAATCTGAGTGCCTGTTCCAGAGCGTTTAAATCTTCGGGATTATAAATGGCTGGCAGTGCGGCACGGTTTACCGTTCCGTCTGCTTTCATGGCATCTTTCCCTACATTGCGCGTGTCGGGCACTTGTTTGGCAAGAACAATAATGTTAAAACTCATTGAAATTTAATTTTGTGTTTATCTTAATTATGAAAGAAATTTATTGGCTAATTTACCGGAATGTTTCCGCGAAAAAAAAAACGAAGTTGCAAAAATAGCATTTTTTACGATTGCAACAAGTAAAAATTGCACAAAAAATCAAAAATGTGCAGTTTTAGCCGATTTGATTATAAACATAAAAGTTCTTTTAATAATTTAGTTCATTATTTCATTTGTAATTTTCGAATTATTTTAAACTGGAAAAAATAGATTAAATACAATTTAATCATAAAATTGAAAATTCATCTGCTGTAATAAGTCAATTATTCCACCTTAAATCATTACAAAAATCATAATATTGCAGTCTAAAATTACAATAGTTCGTTATAAAAAATATTATTGTGAACGCAGAGATGCAAAGGAAAACTTTTAAGTTTTCCTTTGCGCGCCCTTTATTTAAGAATCAGGTTATTAACATATTGTAAAAAATGAAAACTTTGCGTTCTTCGCATTGAGTATTAAAATTATCTTTTTAGAATAATAATTGTGTCATTACATAACGGCTTGATTTAATACACATTGTGTTATTTTATAACGACCCATTGAAATAATAAACAACATTTATGAGACAATTTTTCACTATTTTATTTTTTGTATTTTCGATTACGTTATTTTCTCAAATTCCTGCTTTTCCCGGAGCCGAAGGCGGTGGCATGTACACAACCGGCGGACGAGGAGGCAAAGTACTTGTGGTTACTTCGCTATCCGATGATGGCAGCGTGGGAACTTTACGCTGGGCAATAAACCAGGACGGCGCACGTATTGTGGTATTCCGCGTTGCCGGAACAATCACACTTACAAGCCGATTGCAAATATCGAAAGGCAATATAACCATAGCCGGACAAACTGCTCCGGGCGATGGTATAACCCTCCGTAA
This sequence comes from uncultured Paludibacter sp., assembly GCA_964420955.1. Lineage (GTDB taxonomy): Bacteria > Bacteroidota > Bacteroidia > Bacteroidales > Paludibacteraceae > Paludibacter. The sequence goes on from CAYQWD010000010.1 coordinate 7,516, forward strand.
TTATGAGCTTAATATCAATGCCGATAATGTTATTATACGTTACATTCGGGTACGACTGGGAAATTCAATTTTAACCAATGAAAGTGATGCTGCATGGGGTCGTTACAAAAAAAATATAATTCTTGATCATTGCTCGTTCAGTTGGAGCATTGATGAAACAGCATCATTTTACAGCAACGAAAACTTCACCATGCAATGGTGTTTTATTACCGAATCGCTCAATAATGCCGGTCATATAAAAGGCGCGCACGGTTATGGCGGACTTTGGGGTGGCAACAATGCAAGTTTCCACCATAATCTGATAGCCTATCACAACAATCGCAATCCGAGATTTAACGGTTACAAACGCAGTGGTTTAAGTTACACTAATCCATTTGCCGATGAAGTTGTCGATTTCAGAAATAATGTTATTTACGGTTGGGGAGATAACAGTTCTTACGGAGGTGAGTCCGGAAAATACAATATCGTAAACAATTATTTCAAATACGGACCCGGCACTTCTTCCGGTGTAAGATTTAAAATCACCCAAATAGATATCGACAGCGACCCTACAAAATTTCCTCCTGGCTACGGAACATATTTTATCGATGGAAATTATGTTTGGGGAAGTTCAGCAAATACATCAAACAATTGGAGTTCATCGGCTGTAACTTACGGTTCATCGGCAATAAACCGTACAACCTGTAAAGCTACAACACCTTTTGCTTTTTTTCCTGTTGGGACGCATACTGCAGAAACTGCTTTTCAGAAAGTATTAACTTATGCCGGTAGCAGCAAACAACGCGATTTGATTGACAGACGCATAGCAAATGAGGTTTTGACCGGAACTTCTGCCTATAAAGGTTCAGTTTCGGGCAAAATTGGAATAATTGATAAGCCCGAAGATGTTGAAGGACATCAAATTTACACTTTTGATCCTTCACAAGTACCTGCAGATACTGATGGCGATGGAATGCCTGATGATTGGGAAAATATTAACGGGCTTAATCCGAAGAGTAATGCAGACGCAATTTTAAAATCTTTAGACGCAGATTATACCAACATTGAAATTTATATCAACGGTTTAGTGCAGGCTACAATAGCTGAACAACTTGAAGGAACAATTGCCGGTGTACTGCCTGTTTCATCGCAGTTACTGAATATCTATCCAAATCCTGTAACTGATGGTAAAATACATATTATGTTAAATGAAAACAGTAGAGAAATAAAAATATTTTCAATGAACGGAGTTTGCGTAATGACATCTGCAACTACTGATAAAACGATAGATATATCACAGTTATCCAAAGGTATATATTTTATTCGGTTGGAAACAACTGAAGGTAAAAGATATCAGGCGAAAGTTGTAAAGTTGTAAGTTCAGTGTAAAAAAAACGAAATAACACACAAATCATATCAAATTTTCTACATAAATATCAATTTCTTATTGTAATATTGTATTCTGAAATATTTTTTTTAGCGTATTTGTAATTTACACAAAAATCTTAGTTTTTTTGAATTTGGAAATATGCAATAGGCTGATAATTAATTAATTATAAGCAAGCCTAAAAAAGCGAAATACTATTTTAAACATAAAGAACACGAACCCGATGCTTTGCAATGAAGTGTCATTACTGGTTTGCGTTCAAAATTATTTTTCAGAATGGACTCATTTTATTATCGGTGAGTTATAAACAGCAAGCGTTAAAGATTCAATTTATTAAGATAAAAATTTAGAAAATATAATTAATCAAAAAAAAATAACAATTTATCAATTAACATTTTAACAGCTAAGACATGCTAATATCAAAAACAGTTTTGCACAGCAAATTATTACTGTTATCATTTTTGCTGTTCACGGGTATAACGCTCATGGCACAGACAAGAACTGTAACAGGTACAGTAACTGACATTACGGGAGAAGCCATTATTGGCGCTTCAGTTATAGGCAAGGGAAGTAGTCAGGGTACAATAACTGATTTGAACGGAAAATTTACACTGAATATCAATTCAAGTGTAAGAGTGTTAACAATAAGCTACGTAGGTATGCGAACTCAGGAAGTTGCAGTAGCATCAGTTCCAATGAAGATTGTTCTCGAAGACGATGCTCGTACGCTCGATGATGTGGTAGTTATCGGTTACGGTACTGCCCGCAAACGCGACCTTACCGGATCGGTTACATCAATTCAGGGTAAAACCATTGAGCAAATTCCCGTTACAGGAACT
>CAYQWD010000010.1:9730-11446 GCA_964420955.1 uncultured Paludibacter sp.
ATTCGTGTGCGAGGAGGAGGTTCCATCACCGGCGATAATTCACCGCTTTATATTGTTGATGGTTTCCCTGCTTCGAATATTAATGACATTTCGCCCGCCGATATTCAGAGCATCGATGTATTGAAGGATGCATCTTCAACAGCTATTTACGGATCTCAGGGTGCAAATGGTGTAGTTATTATTACTACAAAACAAGCACAAGGTGGAAAAACAAAAATTTCGTACAACGGTTTTATGCAATCAAAAAGACTGTCAAAACGTCTTGAAGTACTTAATCCTTATGAGTATGCATTACTCAATTATGAATTTGGTGCACTGGGCGGTACAGACGGTATCAAATCTTTTGAAAAAACATTTGGGGTTTTCGCTGATATAGATCTTTACAAATATATGCGCGGATACGACTGGCAAGATGATATGTTTGGCGCCGATGTAATTTCCCAACAGCACAACTTTAGCCTTACAGGCGGTACAGATAAAACAAAGTTCTCTCTCAGTTCTACTTTTAACAAAGATGGAGGACTCATGGTTGGAAATGATTACACGCGTTTCACAACCAACTTCAAGTTGGATCATGAAATTTCTAAAAGTCTGAAAGCAACTTTCAATCTTCGTATGGGTGATACCGAAGTAAACGGTTCGGGTTCATCGGGCGGATTGTACAAAATCCGTACCACCCAAGCAGTAACATCACCAGCTACAAAAGGTCTTTCAGATATGATTGTAGTAGACCCTTCGCTTATGACAGAAGAAGAATATGAACAGTGGCAACGATCGAATATGACACTTACCGAACAGGCGCAACAATATTGGAAACTTCGTAACGATCGTACTTTCAATTTTATTGGCGGAATTGACTGGAAAATAATTAAAGGGTTGACCTATCGGCTTGAAGGAGGCTACGAATATGGTTTTGGTGAAGTAAAAAATTACTGGGGAAAAAATACTACCAATGCTTCTTATGTTGATGGTAATCCGTTGATTGACTGGACAAAAACAAACAGTAATAAATTGCGTTTTGCCAACACACTAACTTATATCACTAAATTTGCCGACAATCACAGCATTAATGTGCTGGCAGGTCAGGAGCTTATTTCGATTACTGCCAATAATACATATATTTATGGCACCGGTTACAGTCCTGATTTAACTCCCGAAAAAATATTTGCCAACCTTGCGCTTGGCGGAGCTACAAAGGATATCCGTAGCAGCGTTACAATCCCTAACAATCTGCTTTCTTTCTTTGGTCGTGCAGTGTATAATTACAAAGAAAAATATCTGGTTTCTGCAACATTTCGTGCTGATGGTTCTTCGCGTTTTGCACCGGGCAATCAGTGGGGTTACTTCCCTTCGGCAGCTGCAGCATGGCGCATAATAGAAGAACCGTTTATGGAAAGTACAAAAGATTGGATGTCGAATTTAAAACTGCGCTATAGCTATGGTGAAGCCGGTAATAATAAAATTGGCGGCGGACAATTCAAAAAAACATACAGTATTCTGTCATCGAAAACTTATGGTTTAGGCGACATTCAGAATAACTTCTGGGGAACATCGAATACACAGTTGCCTAATAAAGATTTGCGCTGGGAAACATCGATCACTCAGAATATAGGTTTGGATTTTGGTTTCTTCGATGAAAAACTTTCAGGTACTTTTGAAGTGTACAGAAACACGAACCAAGACCTTTTGCTCGAAATACCTATTGTGGCTCCGGGT
>CAYQWD010000010.1:11488-17161 GCA_964420955.1 uncultured Paludibacter sp.
AAACAACAAATCAGGGTTTTGAATTGACGTTAAATTCGGTTTTGGTTCAAAAGAAAAAATTCAATCTTAATGGCAGTTTCAATATAAGTGTTAACAAATCGAATGTGGATAAGCTCGCCGATGGAATGACGCTGCAGGAATATGCTTCCGGTTGGGCTGGTACCGACTTGAAAGGATTTTACGATTATCAGGTACGCGTTGGCGAACCGGTTGGTTTGATTTATGGTTGGGTAAACGATGGATATTACAAAACTACCGACTTTACTTATGATGCCGCAAGTAAAAGATATACGCTGGTAGCAGGTGTTCCATCTATTGGTATGCTCGGAGGTCGTATCGGAACGCGTCCCGGAACAGCAAAATTCAAGGATTTATCCGGTCCTAACGGAGTGCCCGATGGTGTGGTAAATGACTTCGATAGAACTGTTATCGGACGTACAGCTCCCAAGTTTCTTGGTGGCTTTGGTTTAAACGGTACTATATATGATTTCGACTTTACAATGCTCTTCAGTTATGTGTACGGTAATCAGGTGTACAATGCAAATAAGATAGCATCGTCACAACAATACCGCACAACAAACCCGAACTTGCTTGGATTCATGAAGCAGAATAATCGTTACACTTATTTAAATAATCAAACAGGTGAAATAGTTATGGATCTTGAAACACTTGCTCAAATGAACGAGGGTGCTAATGCAAAAGAATACTGGTCGCCATTCTCGTTTGGTAATGCAGTTGCAGTTCCAATGTCGTGGGCTATTGAGGATGGATCATTCCTGCGTTTTCAGAATCTGACTGTAGGTTACACAATACCCAAGAAAGTAACCCGAAAAGCCGGAGTTGATCAGTTCAGAGTTTATACTACGGTGAATAATTTGTGGATACTGACAAACTATAGCGGTTATGACCCTGAAGTAAGCACGCCTGTTCGTGGAAGTTCTACTTCTGGACTTACTCCTGGCGTTGATTACTCCTCTTATCCAAAAAGTTTATCGTGGACTTTTGGTCTTAATCTTACTTTCTGACAATGTTTAATCGAAAAATTTTAAAAAGACAAATGATGAAATTCAAGCAATATTTAACAGTACTGATAGCTGCAGTTTTTATTTTCAGTTCATGCAGCGATTTTCTGGAGCCGGTTTCGGAATCGAATTTCGATGAAACCTATGTTTTCTCAAATGCCGGCGATGCAAAAAAAATGGTCTTGGGTGCTTATGCACTTTTTACACAGGATTCGTATACATCGCGTATGTCAAATGTATGGATGCAAAATACCGATGTGGAAGTTATGGCGCCCTCAGCTTTGCCAGATGGTTCAAGGCGCGATGTGTGGTCATTGCAGGGTGGGCTGCTTTCCGGTTTTGGAGATATAAAAACTGCATGGGATCATAACTTTCTGGCAATTGACCGCGCTAATCAGTGTATTGAAGGCATTCAGAAAAGCCCGGTTGCAAATTCAGCTGAAATGAAAATGCTTCTTGCTGAAAGTTACTGCCTGAGAGCTTATCGCTATTTTCTGCTGATCAATTTTTGGGGCGATGTTCCTTATTTTCGCGATGCTGCCAATGCTTCCATGCAACTTGATGTGCCAAAAACGGATAAAAATATTATTTATTCCGGATTGATACAGGATTTGGTAAACTCAGAGCCTCATATGTATTTTGCCGACCAGTTCAGCGATGGCATCGAACGCATGAATCGTGAATATGCTATGGGAATGATTTCGCGGCTTGCACTTTTCAGAGCGGGTTACGGAATGACAAAAAGCGGACAAATGAAACGCGCCGATGAATATATGAACGTTCAGAACAATGACAGTCTTGCAGTTACCTACACGTACAAAGGAGTAACCAAAACTGCCCGTACTTCGGCTGAGTATTATCAGTTGGCAAAAGATTATGCTGAAAAACTTATTGAACTGAAACCGCGTGAACTTACCGATTATGCTACAGTATTTATGAATCAGAACAAGTGGATTAAACCCGTTAACAGCGATGTACTTTTTGAAATTGCATTTGGCAACACAAATAGCGGAGGCGATGTTGGATGGTGTGTGGGTACTCCTGTTACCGGTGGCTCGTTTGGAACTACAACCATTCAGGTTGGTTTTACACCAACGTACTATTTTATGTTTAATCCGAAAGATAAACGAAGGGATGTAACAATTACAAGAGTATCATATCCGAACGAAAATACGCAAAATGCATTAGGCATAACAAGTATGGCTTCCGGAAAGTGGAATCGTATTTTTTTACCAAAGTCTCCAGGCGAAAGTTCGTCGAAAGGTACAGGAATCAACTGGCCAGTTTTGCGTTATGCCGATGTATTACTTATGCTTGCCGAAGCTGAAAACGAACTGAATGGACCAACAGCTTTAGCAAAGAACATGCTTAAAACTGTACGTGCAAGAGCTTTTAATGTGGCTGACCATGCAGATATGGTGGAGAATTATGTTAACTCAATTACCGATAAAGCTGCATTTTTTGATGCAATTGTTACCGAACGTGCACTTGAATTTGGTGGCGAAGGATTACGTAAATTCGATTTGGTACGATGGAACATTTACGGTAAAAAAATAGTGGAAACAATGACCACACTCAACAATTTGGGTAAAGCAGGTAACAATCTTGAACTCGAAAATCCGGAAGTAGCAAAGTATTCAAATTATGCAAGAAAGTTATATTACCAGAGACGCAATGGTACAATTATATGGCTCAATACATTTTTCAATCCAGATGTAGTTCCCGAACGGATTGTGGATGCAGCTGATCTTGAGAAACCTGGTAATGAAAACGCTTATGCATCAATAAACTGGACACAGTCTCTATACAAAAAAATTACAGCCACTGATGGAACTGTAACGTGGGATATTGCTGATTATACTGCTCGTTGCTGGAGAGGTTACAAGGATCCAACCGGTATTTCGGCTGTGCCGTATTTGCTGCCAATTAATATTCAAACAGTAGCTGCAAGTAAATATCTTAATAACGATGGTTACGGGCTGGTTTTAACCAATTAAAAAAAATGTAACACCAATCAAATCAAACAAACCTGAAACAAATTTATTAATTGGGTTTATTTTGATTGCTTAGATGGTAAATATACTGGATATATATTAAAATATGAAAAAACAGAATATGAAAAACAAAATTAAAATTGCACAAAAAATCCTGTTCGCGGCTGTTACACTGCTTGTTTTTGCAGGTTGCGATCCTACGGATGATTTGGAAAATCCGGACAGACTTTTCCGCCCTATTTTCAAGGACCCTGTAATTGATATGACATGGATTAAAGCAGAATGGGATAAATATAAAGGTACGAAGTTCTACGAGGTTCAACTTTCGACCGATACTTTCAAAACGATAATCCGCTCCAATAAAACTGATAGCGCAAAAATAACATTCACCAATCTTGATTTTGATACGCAATATCAGATTCGTGTACGCGGTGTTGGCGATTCTATTATGGCATCGGGCGATACGATTCGCTCAAACTACAATATCCTGCATGTTCGCACACAGGACTATCCTACACAGCTTACAACTCCTACTTCCGCCGATATTATTGATAAATCCATCAAAGTAAAATGGAAAATTACATCAATGGTTTACAACCGTATTGATGTAATGGTTAATAAAGATTCAGTTTATAAATCGGTAACGCTTAATGTAGCTGATAATCTCGCCGGTGAGAAAATCATTTCAGGATTGCAACCTTCAAAAACCTATATTGTTAAAATATTCTCAAACAACCAATATAGGGGTAAAAAAACATTCAAAACAGTTGCTTCACAAGTTTTCGAAGGGGATGTAATTGATTTACGCGATATTTCAGACGAATCGGCTTTGAATAAAATTACACAGTTTTATATTGATAGCCTTGCCGGAGTTTATCCAAATGGTTTCAATCTAGTGTTGTCAGGGGGTACAAGATACAAGTTGCCAACTATTTTGATTCCTGTATCAATGAATATTGTAACTGGTTTGAGCTTTAATGGTAAAGCAATTTTAGCAGTAAATGGTGGATTTGGTATTAAGGGAGCAACAAGAGTTGGTTCAGTAAAAATCGAAAAGATATTTTTTACGGAAGGAACTGATGCCGGAAAACTCAGAACCGATCCCAATTTTGGTGGAACTTATATATTTAATTTTAATCAATCAGAAGGAAATCTTGGTACATTAACGATTGCGATATTAAATATAAAAGAGGTGTGGTACGTTTACAAACTACATCAAAAATTGATCTTTTGACAATTAATAATACTGTTGCTGATTCAATTGGTGGATATGGTATCGTTAATCTCGATCATGCTGCTTGTATGGTTACTGATTTGGTTATTAAAAATTCAACATTTTCAACTTTCGATGGATATCTTTGCCGAAATACAAAAACTACAGCATCTCCCAACTCTGTTTATGTCGAAAATGTAACTACATGCTATGCTCCTGCTTCAACCAGATATTTCATAGAACTAACTGTTGGCACATATACAGGAGGAGTTACTGTTAAAAATTCTATTTTCGGAAGTGTGAAAGATGCAGGCACAACCGTTCATGGATTACGAACTTTGTCCACAAACGTGAATGTTGAAAACTGCTTTAAAACTTCAGACCTTGTATGGACTGTAGCTGCAGGCGCTACTCAACCAACATACCCTATTGCCTGTACCGAACTTAATAGAACATCAGCTGAAATTTTCGCCAATCCTGCTCTTCGAAATTTTAAAGTAACAAATACTGCTTTGGTTAAAAAAGCCGGAGATCCACGTTGGTGGTAAAGCACATCATTATTGGAAAGTATAAACAACAAAGGTTTATACTTTCCAATGTAAAATACACTTCCTGAGCATTACTAATTTACACTCAATGCTTCATTTTTTTGAAGTATTGAGTTTATTATTGAAAGAAAATGAAATCAATTACGAAATTAATTGTCATATTATCTGCATTGTACATATTCGTTTGCACATCTGAGGCAAAAAAATACGAGTACGAATATCTTTATAAGAATCTACCTTTTAAAATGCAGCGCGTAACGAAACCTGTTTTTCCCAAAAACAGCATTTCAATTTCCGAATGTGGTGGCATAGGCGATGGTATTACTTTGAACACTAAAGCATTTGAGACTGCCATGAATAAGCTTGCTGCTAAAGGCGGTGGTACTTTGATTGTACCATTTGGTGTTTGGTTTACCGGTCCTATCGTTTTTCAATCAAACATTAATTTGCATTTGGAAAAGGGAGCATTGATACTTTTTACACCTGACAAAACCCAATATCCTCTGGTAAAAACTTCGTTCGAAGGATTGGAAACACGACGTTGTCAATCGCCCATATCGGGCAAAAATCTTACTAATATAGCCATAACCGGTCATGGAGCAATTAATGGCTCGGGCGAAGCTTGGCGACCGTTGAAACGCGCAAAAGTTACCGAAGGTCACTGGAAAGCTGTATTGAAATCAGGCGGAGTGCTGGCAAATCCCGATTTCTGGTTTCCAACCGAAAGCGCATTGAAAGGACAGAGACTCAGCGAACAAAATTTGAATGTGCCCCGTAAAGATATGACAGATGATGAATGGGAGTCCATTCGCGATTTCCTGCGTCCCGTTATGGTAAGTTTTATCGAATGTAAAAATGTATTGTTACAAGGCGTGCTATTCGAAAATTCACCAAGC
>CAYQWD010000011.1:0-834 GCA_964420955.1 uncultured Paludibacter sp.
AAAGTAAGAAACTAACCTTTAAATATTTTCTAACTGCAAACTAAGGGCCTTTGCGTTTATCTGTAATTTTTAAGAAATATACTAACTTATATAATAACTATTATTGGAACTCATTTTTTTTAAACTTAAGAAACGTTTTCGAGTCTTCGACGTCGAAAAGTTTCGTTTTTAAAACTTCAAACTTACCGTTCCCCTTACCGAGCGTCCGGGCATTGGAAACCATTTTATTATTGCATAATTTTCATTCAATAAATTCAAAACTTCTCCACTGATTGACAGTGTTTTATCTTTCAGTTTAAAACTGCGCGATGCTGAGATACTATGTTCGATGTATCCGGGCAAACGGTTTTCAGCATAGTTTTGAAATAGCGCATAACGTTTTCCCGACCACAGCAGCGAATATGCCACATCCACCCATGGCATTTCCGCAACAAATCTTCCAGTACCGGAAACACGTGGTGTATACGGAATTTGATGACTGTAAGTACAACCACCCGGACTTGTTACATCCAAAGCCCGTTGATAAGTATATGTTCCGCTTAGCACAAAGCCCAGTTTTTTTGTAGCTTGTATCGAAGTTTCGGCGTTCAAATCAAGACCGGTTATTTCTACTTTTCCCAAATTGAGCATACTCCATTTAAAAAGGTTTTTCGTAGGCATGGCTACAATTTTATCCTTCACATTGTTGTGATAGACATCGACAGTAACAGAAAATAACGGAAACCATTTGGCAGGCGACACAGCGTATGTTATCCCAAAATTGAACTGATCGGTAATTTCAGGAAGCAAATCAACATTCCCTATGCGCGCATAATACAAATCGTTGAAAGTAGG
>CAYQWD010000011.1:875-5087 GCA_964420955.1 uncultured Paludibacter sp.
CAGCATTGTTGAAAGGTTTATAAGTTATGCTGGCATAAGGAGAAAGTCGCTTTCGGTTGTTGGCAGCTGTGCCTCTGGCAACTGTTTCAGTTGCTAAAGTGGAAAGCAAACTGGCAGTAGCCAACAATTTATCGCTTACATATTTTACAGCCATTACTGACAACAGATTGTAGCGAACAGGCTGCGCAAAACTTTCGTTGAGCGCTGTATTTTCGAAACGCGCAAACAAATTGTTGATTGAAGCATCGGTCGAAAAAGAGAAAGAAATATTGGGGAAGGCTTTGAAAAGCAGCGAACTCGAAGCATAATATTCGTTTTGCGAAAAATTGCTTTCTTCGTAACCAGCGTTGTTCAGCACAGCCGTATCTAAATAATGCACGTAACCATGATGATATTTGGCATTTATCTGTAACGAAAACAGCTTTGAGAAATGATTTTCGTAGTGCGACTGTACAAAAAAAGTTTTGTCCCACATGCGTTGCGAAGTAAAAGCGCCTTCGTTGTACAAAATCGTTCCCCCGGGCAATCCGCGCTCCGAATTGTAGAAATATGCTTTCAGGAAACCCGATTGATTTTCGGAGAAATTGGCATATAATGTTCCTTCGAACCTTAGATTTTGTACATCCGAGTTTTTCCGAATTTCTATAGAAGTGATTCCATCACCCTGATAGCTGTGATGGAGTGTGTATGGATATTCTCCATTTGCAGAAAGCCACTCGCTGCTTAATGTTGCAGCCAATTTGTTGCTGATTTTTTTTTGTAAAATAAACGCGGGATTCAATAAACCAAAAGCGCCTCCTTTGAATGAAACTTTTCCATTTAAGTTTCTGTTGTGTGGAAACTTTGGCGACATTGTTCGAATATTCAAAACCGAAGCAGAAGCAAACATACGTGCGGTTTGAAAAATATTATCGCTTTGCCCGTTGTTTAACGAAAGCAAATCCACATTATCGAGCGAAAAACGACCGATGTCAATTTGCCCGGTTTGGCAATCGTTAAGCGTAATTCCATCGTAACTCACTGCCGTGTGGGCAGCGCCTAAACTTCGAACTGAAATCGTTTTCAGTCCTCCAATACCACCATAATCCTTCACAGTTACACCCGAAAAATACTTTACGGCATCCGAAACCTGAAGCGCACTGAGTTTTTCAAAATGTTCTGACGAAAGAATTTGAAGAGGCGCTGAAGTGCGCATTTCGGTGTTGCGGTATTGTTCCGTTACGGTTACTTCACCTATCAGATACACTTTTGTAGTGTCAGGTTTTTCATTGGCCCATAAAACCAACGAAAAACAACAGGAACCTGTAATAAACAGTAAAAATCTGATTTTACTAACAATGTAAAAGAAAAAAACCATACAATACTATTTGTTTAATCATAAATCAAATAGCTTGCAAGAAAAAGTAAAATCAACAAAGCCGAAAGTGAAAACCTTTTGCTGTATTGGTTTTGAGCTTATCCCCGAAAGCTTTAAAACATTGAATCTTCGTCAAAAAATGAAGATTTTTACATGGCAGGTCTTCTGACTTGCTCAGGTATTTGAACCGCCTTCCCAGCTTCACTAACCCATCCGAACGATGGGATACAAGAGTCAGTGGCATAAGTTTGTTCAATACGTTTTTCCTCTTTAAATCTCCCTTTAAGGAGGTTTTGAGGGTTTTTGAGCTTACAGCAGCGGGTCTGTTCAGGATTTTCACCTGATTCCCTTTTCATCACTTTCTGCCGATTGGCATAAGTGAACCATTGCAAGTGCAAAGATAAGGAAAATATTTCCTTAATAGCTTCAAAAATTGATTTGTTTTTTAATAAAAAAGTGCAAACGCCTGAATGTCTGGACTAAAATTTTCGATTTTGTTTGAAATACAAAATTTTTCAGATTTTAATTTTATTCATCGCTGAAAACTTATGGCACAGTTTAAGGAAAAAGTTATTTTTGTAGTTTATCAAAAATATTCAATGTCAGCATTTCACATTTAAAAGATATATTATGAAATCAAAAGTTATTTTTATATTGTTTTTTTTGTATTCATTTTCGTTGTTTGGACAGAAAAAAAATCTTCAAATTACCGATTTTGCTAATTGGAATCGTATTGAGAACCGGCAAATAAGTAACGATGGAGAATTTGTTGCTTTCGAAATTAACAAGCAAAAAGGCGATGGAATTCTTATTATTTTTAATGTTAAGAAGCAAAGCTCTGACACTGTTCGTCATGGTTCAAAACCACGTTTTTCGGTAAATTCCGATTATTTGGTTTTTAACCTGCGAGTTCCGGATGATACTTTGCGCAAACATAAACTTGCCAAAACAGCCAAAGAAAAAATGCCGAAAGAACAGTTTGGAGTTTACAATTTGAAAAGCGGCGTTGTAACAAGATTCGAAAAGGTAAAATCTTACCAAATAGCCGAAGAAAAAAGCAACTGGCTGGTTTTTTTGCAGGAAATAAAAGAAGCAAATACGGATTCCACACAAACAAAATCGGTGGGGGAACTTGCAAAAAAATCGAAAGATACAACCAAGAAAGAAAAATATTCTCTGATATTTTGGGAACCCGTAAAGGATTTGAAATTTACATTTGCCAAAATTGATACCTTTACAGTTGCCCCAAAGGGTTTGCAAGCAGCATTTCTTGCCAAATTAAACGATACAACAAAATTGCGGGCAATTGTTTTATTTCATCCAGAATTACAGAAAACCGACACTATACTAAAAGATTCAGCAACATTTAATAAACTTACCTTCGATGAAAAAGGCGAGCAATTTGCATTTCTTGCAAGCGCCGACACAGCAACACACAAAAACTATGCACTTTATTACTATAACATTAAAAAGAAAAATTTATTTAAAGCTGTGGATAGTTTGACTATTGGGATTTCAAAAAATTTGTCTCCATCGATTAATGCTGATATTACATTTTCGCGAGATGGAAGTAAACTATTTTTCGGAACAGCGCCAAAAGTTAAATCCGAGAAAAAAGACAGTGTTTTGGATGAAGACAAGCCCAAACTTGATCTCTGGAGTTATACCGATCAGATAATTCAACCACGTCAACTTAAAATGCTGAATCAGAAAAAAAAGCAAACCTATCAGGCGGTTTATCGGATTTCAGATAAAAAAATGGTACAATTAGCTGATACAAGCATAGAAACCGTGCGGCTTTTCAATTTTAAAAATGCCGAGTTTGCTTTGGGCATTGACAATCGCGCTTATCAGAAACAAATAACATGGAGTGCCCGAAATTTAAACGATTATTACCTGATTGATGTAAAATCCGGTAAAAAATCTTTGTTGCTTAAAGCACGAAACAGTCTGAATTTATCGCCCAATGCACAATTTGCTTTGTACTTTGATTTTACCGACAGTATTTATTATTCCATTGATTTGAAGAAATTGAAAAAAGTGGCGCTAACTAAGAATTTTAGAGTCTTGTTTTGCGATGAATTGAACGATGTCCCGTCCGACCCTGAGCCTTACGGAATTGCAGGTTGGACTGAAAACGATAAGCATGTTCTGATTTATGACCGATTTGATATCTGGAAAATTGATCCGACAGGAAAGGAACCGGCAATAAATCTTACTAACGGGAGAGCCAGGAATGTTCGTTATCGTTACGAGGCTTTGAATAAGGAAATTAATTTCGTGCCCGAAAAAGTATTGCTTTCTGCATTTAATGAGAGAAACAACGCTATGGGATATTTTGAACTAATATTATCGAAACCTTCATCAAAAAAAGAATTGATAACTGGAGATTTTATGCTGTCGCAACTGCAAAAAGCCAAAAATGCTGAAACAGTAATTTTTTCAACGCAAACCGTCAGGGAATTTCCCGATGTTAAAATCAGCGATTTAACTTTTGAAAAGCCTTCGAAGATATCAAACGCCAACGCACAACAGAATAATTTTATCTGGCCAACCGTTGAAACTGTAAGCTGGATTTCGTTTGCAGGCGATTCGCTGAAAGGATTACTGTATAAACCTGATAATTTCGATTCGAAAAAAAAATATCCAATGGTGGTTTATTTCTACGAAAAAAGTTCGCAAACCGAACATAGTTACAGATACCCGCAGCCGAGCCGTTCGATTATCAGCATTCCATTTTATGTTAGCAATGATTATCTGGTATTTGTGCCCGACATTGCTTACGGCACAGGTTATCCGGGTCGAAATGCTTACGATGCCATTGTAAGCGGTGTGCGCAAACTTACCGAAACTAT
>CAYQWD010000011.1:5102-17042 GCA_964420955.1 uncultured Paludibacter sp.
AAAGAACATTGGATTGCAGGGACAAAGTTGGGGAGGTTATCAAATTGCATATCTGGTAACACGCACCGATATGTTTGCAGCAGCCATGGCTGGTGCACCCGTAAGCAATATGACAAGCGCGTATGGCGGAATTCGTTGGGAAAGCGGCTTGAGCAGAATGTTTCAGTATGAAGAAACACAAAGTCGCATTGGCGGAACATTGTGGGAAAAACCATTGCATTATATCGAAAACTCGCCGATATTTCATGCTCAGAATGTAAAAACACCATTACTAATCATGGCAAATGATAACGATGGCGCTGTGCCATGGTATCAGGGAATTGAGTATTTCATGGCTCTATATCGATTGAATAAACCGGTTTGGATGATAAATTACAACGGAATGGAACATAATATCGAAGATAAATACTGGGCAAATCGCGTGGATTTAAGCACCCGCATGTTCGGTTTTTTCAATCATTACCTCAAAGAAATGCCCGCGCCTGAATGGATGAAAAAGGGAATTCCTGCAATCGAAAAAGGGGAAAATCTGGGATATTGATGATAAAAAATTGTCAACATTCAGACCCGAAACAACGTTCAAACAGATTAACAAACCACAAATGACTTCACAATACGACTTTAAAATTCTTGCCGAAAAAGCTTCCAAATCGGAGCCTGACTGGAAACGCTTTTATGCGAAAAACAAAAAACGCATTGAAAAAATGGACATCGAAATTCATAAATTGCATGATGAAATTTCGTCGAAAACCGATTGTTTAACATGCGGAAACTGCTGTCGAACTTTAGGCCCACGCATTACCGACAAGGATGTGGAACGTATGGCTAAACCCTTACGTATGAAACCATCGGAAATTATAGAAAAAATCCTGCGAATTGATGATGATGGTGATATGGTTTTTCGCTCGATGCCATGTCCTTTTCTGGGCAATGATAATTATTGCGCTATTTACGAAAACCGTCCGAAAGCTTGCCGCGAATATCCGCATACCGACCGGAAAAGATTTTATCAGATTTTCAATCTTTCGATTAAAAATGCCTCTACCTGTCCGATAGTATTTGAAGTATTGGAGAAAATTAAGAAAACCCCTAACCCCTAAAGGGGATTTGATGTTGCATTTTTTTGCTTTTATCGCAGTTTACGGTCATAAATTTTATTTATGGAATTATCAATAAGCATCCTATTTTCCTATTAGGGGTTCTTGAAAATGGATTTATTCAAAACACCGGATTGTTTGAATGTGAATTTTACAGTAAAAAAAATGCTCAAAGCAATGCTTAGCATAGCCGAAGCAAGTATTGCTATCATTATAGCAATTTGATATTTTATTGCCACCAAAGGCACTGAACCGCCGAGAATTTGTCCTGTCATCATGCCCGGAAGTGAAACAATTCCCATTGTGGCCATTGTGGCTATTGTAGGATTTATTGCAGCTGTAAAACTTTTTTTCACAAAAGGCAGTAACGCTTCGTAACGATTAGCGCCACACGAAAGTTTATAAAAATAAAGTTGTTCTTCGCGGTTGATTGATTTGTAAAAATCGCCCAGTCCCACTACATTCGAACGTAAAGAATTTCCAAGCACCATTCCGCCGATTGCAATCATATAACGGGCATCAAGTATCATGTCGAGCCTCACAATGAAACAGTTAAAGTAGAATACAACTAAAATATTCGAAACCAACAACGAAAATATTATTGGCAGATAAAAGTTTTTCAGTTTTAATCCCGAATTATTTACTACCGATATCATGGCTGAAAATATCATAACCAGAAACCATAAAAAGTTTATTACCGGATTATTTAACTTAAAAAGAAATTCAAGAAAAAAACCAATCAGAATGAGCTGAATTACCATTCTGACGGTTGAAAGTATTAAGTTGCGTGTAATTCCAAGTTTCAAATATATTCCTATCATTATCGGAACAAGCAGCAATACGCCACACATTACCATCGAAAAACCCGACAAGTCTATTGCTTCACTCATTGCTATCCAATTTAAGAATTTTCACATTACTTTTTTCCGGCAAATAATCATCGTGCGAAATGTAGAGTACAGTAAATTCCGGATTGCCAAGAAAAAAATCGAGAACTTTCATTTTGAGCTTTTGATCAAGTGCAGAGGTTATTTCATCAAGAAAAAATATTCTCCGTTGAAGTAATAATGCATTGATAATTGCTACCCGCTGCTTTTCGCCACCGGAGAGTTCCTCTATATTTTTATTCAGAATATCTTTGAGTAATTCAAAAAAGTTCAGGTAATGAATGATTTCATTTTCAGTATTCTTCTTTTGATGCAAATTGGATTTGTAATTCAATGTCTCGTCAAAAAGTGATTGAACTTTGCCATGTCCGATGCTCAAATCCTGACTTATATAGGCTACTTTTTTCCGAACATTCCAAACTTCATGTTCATTCAAACTGTTTTGGTGAAAGTAAATTTTACCTTCATCGGGACAATCGAAACCCAATAAAAGTCTGAAAAGTGTAGTTTTTCCAATGCTGAAGGTCCTGAAATATTTATTTTATCGCCTTCAAAAACATCCAACGAAAAATTTTTCAATACAAATTTTTCTGAAAACTGCTTGTTAATATTTTCGATTTTGAAAATCATTCGGCAGCAATTTTTTCAAAATCACTCCAAAATGCCGGATACGATTTACTCACAACCTGCGGTTCTTCAATGGTAACCGGTGTTTTTAAAGCTGCCGGAGCGAATGCCATAGCCATACGGTGATCTTCGTAGGTTTTTATGCTTATTGCTGAAGCAGGTTCACATTTTTTTCCTTCCCATGCGAGTTCGCTTTCTTGTGGTTCAAGAAGCACAAAACCCAGTTTTTTTAATTCGGTTATAAGCGCAGCAATGCGGTCGGTTTCTTTTATTTTAAGGCTTTGCACACCTTTAAAATGGAAGGGAATATTATTCATACAACAGCAAACGGCGAATGTTTGTGCCATATCGGGTTGATTGACA
The DNA here is from genome assembly GCA_964420955.1 of uncultured Paludibacter sp. Classification (GTDB taxonomy): domain Bacteria; phylum Bacteroidota; class Bacteroidia; order Bacteroidales; family Paludibacteraceae; genus Paludibacter. The sequence continues at coordinate 8,077 of CAYQWD010000011.1, forward strand.
AGGTCGTACTGAAAGTTGGAAACGTAATTCCCTGTCGATGTCAAAATTACTCCATCGGCTTGATATTCTGTTTTTACACCCAATTGTCCGAAAAGTTCTGCAATTTTGCTGTCGCCCTGCGAACTGTTTTGGTATAATCCTTTCAGAAAAATCTGTCCGTTTCCAACAATTGACAAAGTTTCGTACCAATAAGATGCTGCCGACCAATCGGATTCTACTTTATATTCAATGGGCTTGTACTGTTGCGGACGAATATCGATTTCGTTTTTTTCAAAAGTTACTTTTACTCCGAATTCATGCATCATTTGCATGGTCATTTCAATGTATGGAACAGAAATAATATTACCTTCCAGATTAATTTTCAGTCCGTTAACCATATAAGGAGCAATCATCATCAATGCCGAAATATACTGACTGCTCACACCACCATTCAACGAAATTTCGCCTCCCATTAAGGCGCTTCCTTAAATTTTAAGTGGCGGAAAACCTTCTTTTTCAAGATATTCAATCTTTGCGCCCAGACTATTCAAAGCATCAACCAACAGTTTTACAGGTCGGTTTTTCATGCGTTCGCTACCGGTAATAATCCATTCACCCACAGTTTTCGAAAGGAAAGCAGTAAGAAAACGCATTGCCGTACCAGCAGCGCCAATGTCGAATGTAGTGTCGTTTGAATTCAGCGCTTTTACTGTTACGCGTGTGTCATCGCAATCCGACAGATTTTGAATGTCGTAAGGACTGTAAGCGAGCGCATTTAAAATTAAAGCCCTATTGCTAATGCTTTTCGAACTCGGAAGATTAATTTCAACTTTGATATTTTTGATTGGTATGTATAATTTCTTTGGGTCCATTTAATTTTCAGTCTCGTTTTTTCTAACTTGAAATTCGTTTAATTCCTTTTTTAATTCTTCAAGAATTTGATTTTCTGAAGGCAAATAGAGTTGATATTTTCCGGCAAGAATTGAATGATTATTTTCCGGTAATGTAAATTTTACTACACTATCGTTTTTATCGGCACACAATAATATACCTATTGTTTTATTTTCGTAATTAAGTTTTTCTACTCTGTCGTAATAATTTACATACTTTTGTAACTGACCAATATACTGATGTGTTAATTTTCCAAGTTTTAAATCAATCAAAACAAAACATTGCAAAAGACGATTATAAAACACAAGATCAATAAAAAAATCATCACCATCGATATGAATTCTTTTTTGGCGGGCAATAAATGCAAAACCTTTTCCAAGTTCAAGTATGAAATCTTGTAAATGGTTAATGATTGCTTGTTCCAAATCCTTTTCATAGTATGCAGAAATTGGTTTTAAACCCAGAAATTCCAGAACCATTGGGTCTTTAATAATCTCAGTTGGGGAAACCTGGTTTTTCTCTTTTCGGGCAACGGCAAGTACACTTTCTTTATCATTGCTTAAAAGTAACCGCTCGTTTAACTGACTATTGATTTGACGTTCAAGTTGTCTCAAAGTCCAGTTATTGTTTGTTGCTTCAGCTATATAATACTCGCGCTTATGTTCGTCGTATATTGAGATAAGTAATTTATAATGAGACCAATTGAATTGCGTCCGCAGTGTGGACGCAATTGGAAATAATCTGTAAAATTGTCGATACCTTTCGAGTTGTCTAATCCCAAATCCACTTCCAAACTCAGGTTGAAGTTGTTCGGACAAATATTTAATCAAATATGCTCCGTAATCAGCTCTCTCTTTTCCTTGTTGTTCTTGTTCAAAAATGCGCTTGCCGATTTGCCAATACATTAAAGTTCGTTCCCAATTTACTGACCGAACTGCATTGTCTCTCGATTGAAAAATTATGCTTCTGATTTCCTGAAAAAACGATTGATCTGCCAACATACATCCTTAAATGAAAGCTATACCGCCAACTCGTATATTTTCCTTACATCTTCCTCCGTAAGTTTTACAAAAAATCCGATGGTTCTATCGCCCATGTTTAAAACTTTCAGCAGTTGTGGAATATCTTCTGCCTTAGCTCCAAGCTGTGAAAACCTTATGGGCATTCCAATCGAAGTCAAGAATTGTTCGTAGCGTTCAATTCCCTTTTTAGCGGTAATTTCAGGATTTTGAAAATCCATTTCTACTCCCCAAACTCTTACGGCAAACTGTGCAAAACGCATAACATCGTGATGCATTACAAATTTCATCCATGCAGGAAACATAACTGCAAGTCCAGCTCCGTGAGCCACATCGTAAAGCGATGACAATTCGTGCTCCATTTGATGAGTAGCCCAATCCTGTTCGCGACCCACACCACAAATAAGCCCACATTAAGTTGGCGCGTGCTTCATAATCGGAAGGGTTTGCCAGCGCTTTTGGTGTTTCGTTAATAATGGAAAGCATGATACCTTCGCAAATCCTGTCGGTAATTTCCACATCTTTTGTGTTGGTAAAATACCGTTCCATAACGTGCGCCAACATATCGGTAGCGCCACAAGCGGTTTGGTATGCAGGCAATGAGCAAGTAAGTTCGGGATTAAGAATAGAAAAAACCGGACGTAAAATATCGCTGTTTGCACCACGTTTCAACATTCCGTTTTCGTGTGTTATTACCGATGCGGTTGAACCTTCGCTTCCGGCTGCGGTAAGTGTCAAAATCGTTCCGACCGGAAGCGCTTTTTCAACTCTTTTTCCTGAAAAGAAGTCCCAGAAATCGCCATCGTAAACCGCTCCAAGTGCAATTGCTTTAGCCGAGTCGATTACACTGCCACCACCAACAGCAAGTACGAAATCAATATTTTCTCTTTTGCAAAGTTCAATTCCTTCGTAAACTAAACCACTACGCGGATTTGGAACTACACCGCCAAGTTCGGAAAAGCTAATACCCTCAGCTGATAATGATTTTTTTACGCTGTCGAGCAATCCTGATTTTACTACAGAACCACTGCCATAGTGAACCAAAACTTTTCTTCCTCCGAATTTTTTAACAAGTTTTCCGGCTTCGATTTCCTTTTCTTTTCCGAATACAAAATAAGTTGGGCTATAAAAATTGAAGTTATTCATATAAAAAAATTGCGTGAATTAATGAGTAAAAAACCTGCTCAATTTTTGTTCTGTAAATTTTTTATTACATTGTTACCAAGTTCAGTTTTAATCTGAATATGTTTAATAACCGCGGTAACAAAAGGATTACTTTCAAAACTTCCGCGAACCGATTCAAAGTCGCGATGCTTCTGTTCATCATCACCATCAACGCCAAAACCAGTTTTCGAGTTTAAATCAAACTCTTTGCGAGCATCGTTATAGAGCAGGTTGTCGAGTTGAACAACAGAGTTTTTCCATATCTCAACTGTGGAAGAAATGTCATCAAAAGTAACCTCTTCAATTGACTTGTTCCACGCTTCTTCAAGCTTTTCCTTTGCCCATGCCCATTCGTATGTATAATAATTACCGTGCATTTCCCACAGTTTATTGTGTATATCCTGCAGATTGCATCGTTCATCTTCAATACAGTCAAGCAGATGTTCTATGGCTTTTTTAGGTGCAATTAGTCCCGAAAGATCAATCCATTCGCCCGAACCTATTTCGATATCTGGACGAAGTCGGTCTCGTAGCTCATTAATATTATTGTAAGCCATTTCCCCAAGTCTGCTTATTAGCGAGTTTCCCAGAAATTTATTGATGGCTAAATTGTATAAATCAATCCCTTTGCGAAGTGATGAGTTTTTAATACTGCAATTCTGCCATGCATAAATTTCTGTTGTTTCTCCGGCAATTTTTTGTAAACTGCGTAACACACTTACTCCTTTCATCATTTTACTGATAGTATACGGGCTTAAAAGATTAAAATTGATAGGATCGAGTTTGTCGCTGTCTTTCCGGTTATCGCGTTTGGGCCATTTTTGTGCATCTCGAATAGTACCAACGCTTCGCAGATTTACACCTGGAACAAGAAAACTGTCGTTTGTATTTTCAATGAGGTACGAGAATGGTAAATCAGAAGTATCAGAATGTTTGTAGTGCCGTCCCATAACCAGGGTAAAAGCGCCAATTTTTGCGGGCCACAAAAGATATGAATCGCTGGTAGTTTTAGCGCCACGCTCGCAAATACCTTGATGAATCGGTCCGAGTTTATACATGTGATTACTTTGATTTGAACCGCTACCGGCATTCAAAAACGAGAACATTCCGGCAATCAGCAGAGTAGATTTATGGTGCGAGACAGTATAGGGTCCAGCAAATATAGCTGTAGCCTCGCCATGCATTCCCTGACAGTTCGAAAAAAACAGAGAATCAAGCGCCGAATAGTGTTTTCCAAGAATACAACCTTGCCCGATAAAACACTTTGAAATTAGTGTAGAATCAGTTACGGAAACTCCTGAACTAAGTATAAAGTCATTACACTTTACTCCTGAGCCAATAATTACTGGCGCTTGGGCATTACTGTTCACTGAACCATTTTCGAGCAATGAGGCTCCTTCAATTACAGCGTTATTTCCAATGCGAACATTACGAATAGTGCCACAGTTAACAATTTGCACTTTTTCGCCAACAATACCACAATCTGATTTCTGTTGCTGAGCGTAATTATCAATCATTTTTTGCAGATTCTGTATCAGTGCCGGTCTGTGTCGGTAAAGTGTGAGTATATAGGCAAGCGGCGCTGAGAGTCTGTCAAAAATCGGAATTTCCCTTCCGCCACCTTCGTTCATTACCGGAACCATGACACCATTACCGAAAGTGGAAGTTTTGTCGGTAACCATCAAATTTAAATTTTCAATGTAAGTTTCATCGCCAATTGAATAGTTAGCTACATAATTGTGTATTTTATCGATAAACACATTGTTGCCAATTGTGCAATTGTGTAAAGTGCAATTGTATATGCCTGAGTGTTTTTTAAGACCGCCGGCAAGCTCAAACGTATGTTCAAAACTTCCAATATAGTTATTTCCTGAAAAATGTACATTTGCAACGTAATTGACACTAAAATTTTCAGCAACTTTTACTTTTTCCCAGTTTTCGGCAGAACAACCATATACTGTAAGTGTAGCAATTTCCTTTTCTGTAAGGTTTCGATAATTATTCATTTGGTAATTTTATAGTTTGATATGTTAATATTTAATTTATTTTTTCTATTTATAATTCTCATTAAGAGGGCTTTAAGCTTAGTTTTGTTTCCAAAAAATAACCGACAAGTATTTTTTCTTTAGAAAACATTTTATCAATTCAAATCATCATTTACTTCCTCCAGATGTTCATATTTTTCAAACAGAAAATCGTTGTAAGGATATCTTTCAACATGAATTTCCTTCACTTTTCCGTACAATAATGTTTTAAGCTGCTCTATATTTTGTTTTTGCTTGGCCGAAATAAAAACACATTCATTATTCAGACTTGCCATCCAAGTTTTTTTAAGATCATCAAGAGAAATATTTTCACGTTTTACGGGCGTGAGATCAAATTCATCTTTATGTATGTGCGTGTATGCATCAATTTTATTGAATACGAGTAAAACCGGTTTTTCTTTATATTCAATTTCGCGAAGCGTGTCGTTCACCACGTGTATGTGTTCTTCGAAGTTCGGGTGCGAAATATCAACCACATGCAAAAGAAGGTCAGCCTCCCGTACTTCATCAAGGGTTGATTTGAACGATTCAACCAGATGATGCGGAAGTTTCCGGATAAAACCCACTGTATCGCAAAGTAAAAAAGGTAAATTATCAACTATAACTTTTCTTACTGTAGTATCAAGTGTCGCAAAAAGTTTGTTTTCAGCAAACACGTCCGATTTGCTTAGCAAGTTCATAAGTGTCGATTTTCCAGTATTTGTATAGCCAACAAGCGCAACGCGCACCATTTTTCCGCGGTTTTTCCGTTGTGTGGTCATTTGTTTGTCTATTTCTTTCATGTTTTGTTTGAGCAAAGATATTTTACTCAGAATGATTCTGCGGTCAGTTTCAATTTGCGTTTCACCAGGTCCGCGCAGCCCAATTCCACCACGTTGTCGTTCAAGGTGCGTCCATAAACGGGTAAGCCGTGGTAACATATATTGCAATTGTGCGAGTTCCACCTGCGTTTTTGCGTTAGCAGATTGGGCACGTTTTGCAAAAATATCGAGAATTAGATTGGTACGATCAAGAATCAATACTTTAAGTTCCGCCTCGATATGTTTTAATTGTTTGGGCGAAAGTTCATCATCAAAAATCACAATCCCAATTTCATTTTCATTGATATATTGTCTTATTTCCTCAAGTTTACCTGGACCCACAAATGTTCTCGGATTGGGATAATCAATTTTTTGAAAGAAAAACCTTTCGGGTTTTGCGCCGGCTGTATCTGCCAGAAAGGCAAGCTCATCGAGATATTCACGTGCTTTAACTTCGTTTTGTTGTTGGGTGATGAGTCCTACAAGTACTGCTTTTTCCTGATATATTTCTGTTTTCATTGATTAAGTGTTATGAAAAAACCGTTTGGAGTAACCCAAACGGTTTTTTTGAAATACTTTACCGACTGACCGTTGGTGCAATCGTTTAAAAATTTTGTACAACTGAAAAAAAATTACTGTAACCTGAAGTTTACGGGCAAAGTGTATTTTACACGAACTGCTTTTCCCCTTTGTTTTCCGGGAGCCCAATTTGGCATGGCTTTAATTACTCTGATTGCTTCTTTATCGAGGCTTGGGTCAACGCTGCGAACAACTTCAACATCAACGATTGAACCATCGCGGTTAACCACAAACTGACAAATTACACGTCCTTGAATTCCGTTTTCCTGAGCAATAACCGGATATTTAATGTTATCGTTCAAGAATTTGAACAGAGCAGCGTCGCCACCGGGGAATGAAGGCATGGTTTCAACAACCTGAAACACTACATTATCTTCTTCTTCTACACCCACGCCAATTGTAGTTGCAGGTGGAGTCATGTCGACAGCTTTATTTTTATCATCTTCAGTATTAATTTCCACTTCGGCTACCTGTACGTCATTTTCTACTACGTTGAGAATTTCAACAATTTCAGGGGCAGGCGGAGGTGGAGGTGGTGGAGGTTCTTGTGCTGTCTGAATAATTTCGATTTCTTCTTCAACCAGTTGTGAGGACATATCATCTTCGTACACGGTTATTTCAGATTTCGTCCATTCTAAACCAATGTAAAACAACGATACAACCATTACTAAGCCCATGAGAAGATACATAAATTTTTTATCCTCCAACGAAGCATTGGGCGATTTCTTTGCGTTCATAAAATTATATATGTATTAGTTTGATTTCGATTGTACAAATGTACAATATTTTTTTAAAATGTATATTTAAGTGTTCAATTTTTTTTCAATCTTTGTGTTTTTCACTTTTTTTTGTTCGAATTTATGATGTTCAGATATCATTTTTGGTTTTTTTTGCGTTTAATGCATTTAAGAAACCCATACAGCAGGTTAAAAAATTAATGTATCTTTGGGGTTCGAATTTAATGTCTCATTCAACAAATATAACGTTTTGAATCATAACTCAATATTAATACCAAAATTGTTTTTGCTGATAACCTTTTCAGCATTTTTCAGCTTTTTTGCACATTCGCAGGCAGGCAGGGGCGTTTATCAGTTTCTCGATTTGCCTGTTTCTTCCCGACTTGCAGCACTTGGTGCTGCCAACGTTTCGATTAATGATAATGATATAAATTTTGCCTTCCAGAATCCTTCATTACTTACTACGGAAACAAATAATGTATTAGGATTAAATATGGCAAATTATCTTGCCGATATTACATTTGGATCTGCGGTATATGGTCGTAATTTTGGGAAAAACTTTTTTGCTGCCGGCATTCAATATGTCGATTACGGAACATTCAGATACGCTGACGAAGTTAATTCCACGCCTGAAGTTATCAGTTTTTTCACGGCCAAAGATATGGCAGTGAATGTAGTTTACGCACGTCCATTAACTGATAATATAGTTATTGGTGGGACTTTTAAACCCGTTTATTCTGCTTACGAAAAATATTCGAGTTTTGGAGTTGCTTTTGATTTGGGCGCAAGCTATAAACTTCCGGAACATTATTTTTCAGCCGGGTTGGTACTGAAAAATATAGGCACACAAATAAAAGGGTATTACTCCGATGATGATGGGCAGCATTATGAACCTTTGCCATTAAATATAATTTTGGGTATTACAAAAAAACTGAATCATGCACCCTTTAGATTTTCACTTAACCTGCATAATTTGCAGAAATGGGATTTAAGCTACAAAATTGAAAGAGAAAGCGGTTTCAATACCGGCAATTCAAATCAAAATATTACATTTTTCGACATGGCATTTCGTCATGCTATAGTAGGCGTAGAGTTTCTGCCATCTAAAAGCTTTTATTTGGCAGCTTCCTACAATCATCGGCGGGGTCAGGAAATGAAAATGCCCGGGTTTAAAAGTATGGCGGGTTTTTCTTTTGGAGGCGGAATTAAACTTTATAAATTTCAGGTCGGTTTTGGCATGAGTCAGTTCCAGGTAGGTAATTATGCTTATCAATTCTCAATTTCAACAGCTTTGAACGAATTCAGGATGTGATTTTTTTGTTTGAAAAGTTTGAAAGTTTGAAAGTTTCGGGTTCTTCGCATCGCAGGTATTGTCTTTGTTCTTTGATCTTTGATCTTTGTTCTAATTAAAAAATGAAAAAAATTATTGTTGCTGTTGATGGATATTCATCGTGTGGGAAAAGCACGATGGCTAAAACACTTGCCCGCGAAACCGGATATATTTATGTTGATACTGGAGCCATGTATCGGGCTGTGTCGCTCTTTTGCATTCGCAACGGTTGGCTTACCGATGTAAGTATTGAAGTGGAGCAAATTGAAAAAAACATATCAGACATCAATCTCTTTTTCAAAACCAATGCAGATGGAAAAACTGAAATATACCTGAACGATGAAAATGTTGAGAAAGAAATACGTACACTTGAAGTTGCAAATGGAGCTAGCAGGGTAAGTGCGCTTGGTTTTGTACGCAAA
>CAYQWD010000012.1:0-16578 GCA_964420955.1 uncultured Paludibacter sp.
GTTATTCTTCCTTTGTTGTATTTTCTTACACCGTATTCGGTTCGGGCATACTGACGGGCAATTTTCAGATCTCGAATTATATTGTCGATAATCGTACGTTCTTTATTTTTAGGTACTTGATATTCTTCCCCATCGTTTCCATCATCGATAGTCGGTTTTTCAACCCATGGAATTTCTTTAAATGTTCTTAACAAATAGAAATAAGCTAACGCCCTAATGGTAAGCACTTCGGCTCGCACACGATTCAGATCATCAGGTGTGAAGTTATTGTCCCGTTCGAGCACCATGGGCGCATAATGCAGTAATGTATTACAATAATTAATAACCGTGTAAAACGAACCCCACTGACTATAAGCATTTGTAGGCACCAGATCGCCATCAAGTATTCTTTTCATATCATATCTTTCGGATGGGAAGCCACTGCCTTCAATCATATTGTCCGAACGCATTTCGCCCCAAACAATCATACGATAAATTACACTCTCTTCGGTAAGTCCGCGATAGCACGAAGCCAGCACCGAATTAACATCTTCTTCAGACATCCAGAAATCTTCAAGTACAATTTTACTTTCGGGTCGCAGATCAAGCCAGTCCGTACAGGATGTATTCAGTATTAAAAAACTGACTGTTAATATTTTTATTAGGTTTTTCATATAATATCTTGATACTGTAGTTTTATTTTGAGTTAATCAGTTTATTTTATTTATCAGTCTGACATACATTTTTTTTCAGAGAAAATTCACGAATTATTACTGCGGTATTTACTCTCTGTCTTTGTTCTTTTTATCTTTGCTCTTTGCTCTTTGCTCTTTGCTCTAAATCAAAGCCCAACTGACACTCCGAGTGTCATATCTTTTGATCGTGGAGTCTGATTAAAATCCCTGCTTAATCCCAGCGAACCATAACCAACTTCAGGATCGACACCTGTATATTTTGTCAACACAAAAAGATTGTTGAAAGTAAGATAAAGATTAAGTCGGTTAAGCCTGAAGCGTTTTATTATATCAGAGGGAACTGAATAATTCAACGTTACATATTTTAGGCGAAGAAACGAACCATCTTCCACATATCTGTCACTCCCAAGCCAATTGTATCCATAAGCATGTAAAGCTCGCGGCATTTCGGTAATATCACCATCTTTGCGCCAGCGCCAGTTAACAGCAATACTCTGGTTATCGTCAAAATACATGTTTTCGGCATCCATACGAGCCATATTCACAATTTTATTTCCGATACGGAAGTTGAAAAACATGTTCAGAGAAATTGTTTTATACCTGAAAGTCGGTCCAAAACCACCGTTCACTTTCGGGTTTGCGTTACCCAGATAAACAATATCCAACTCATCGATACTTCCATCTTTGTTGATATCTTCATAAATAGCATCGCCACCACGGAATTTATAAGGATTTCCGCCTCCTTTACCGTAATAGTTAAAATACATGGGTTTTGGATTTCCCTCCTGATCAGTAATCACGTTTCCGGCTGCATCTTTTGCTACAGGCGCGTTAGTGTGTTCAGTGGTATATTCGTCCCATTGATAAACGCCTTTGTACCTGAAACCATAAATTGAACCAAAAGAGTTGCCTTTTTGCACACGGGTTAGATACGAACCATTTTGATAATTGAAATCCTGATTATAACTATCCAAAATACTTTGATTCAGGTCGATGAGCGTATTCTTATAATTGGAGAGGTTAAATCTGAAATCCATACTGAAATCTTTGGTTTTGACAAACCGGTTGGCATAAAAGTTAAGTTCCCAACCATCATTATCCATTATTCCACCGTTGATATACGAGAGGCTTCCGTAACCCGATGATGTGGAAATTGCCACATTTCGGAACAGCAAATCCACAGTTCTCTTGTTATAGAAGTTCAAGTCAAAAATATACCTGTCATCAAACAAACCAAGATCCAAACCATAGTTAAATGAAGATGTTGTTTCCCATTTGAGGCTTTTCAACCGCGGACTATCTGGTCTGATTGCAGACATGTCGATGTAGGTTCCATAAGTAACATAACGGCTAAAATGCAAATACTCTTCGCCGGGCTGATTTCCACTTATACCCCATGCAGGACGAATAGCGAACAGACTCAACCAGTTTTTTTGTTTTTCCATAAAAGGTTCGTCAGAAATAATCCATTTAAGTGAAATACCCGGAAAATTTCCAAACTTATTACCATCGCCAAATTTTGTACTTCCATCTCTTCGCAAGGTAGCACTTGCCACATAACGTCCCTTGTAACTGTAGTGTGTCCGTCCCATAATTGCCAATGATCGCCATGATGAATATGAAGTTCCTGAACCTAAAAGAAAACCATCGGTAGTTGCATCAACAGCTTCAAAAGAAGGTATAGAGTAAGTCGTAATCCCTTGTCCAGCAGAATTTCCAACGTTTATCTGGAATGATCCGTAAAGCAACAGGCTATGATCCTTATTTTTAAACTTAGGTTGCCATGCAATGTTTTGGTCAGAATAAATAGTAACACTTTCACTGTCATTGTTATCGGCACGATTTACACTTTCATTGTTCCAAAAAAGATTCGAAACTTCTTGGGGCAAAAAGCGTGAGGTATTGTTATTATTAATATCGAATGAAACATACATTTGATACCGCAACATTTGTTTTTGCGGATCGAGCAGGTCATACTGCAATCTGAATGTAGGTAAAATACGCAGTGTATTCACGCGATTTGTGGCCAAATAAGCTAAAGCTACCGGATTTTTGAGATTTCGCTGCACCGGGTGTAATGCTGAAGTGCGCGAAATATTATAATAAGCCGAAGTGTTGTTACCATTAGCATCCTGAGCAAAGACACTCACATTGGGCATTTTGCGATATGCAATACCTAGCAGGTTTTCGTAATTACGATCATTAACAGTGTTAGTAAGCGAAAATTCTGTTATAAACTTAATTCTATCGGAAACAGAATATTCCAGATAAGCTCTGGAGGAGAACCTATTCAAAACCTGTCCGATAACAGTTCCCTTCTGAAAATAATTTCCGGCGGATACTCGAAAATTAGCGCGTTCGCCGCCACCGGAGAACGTGAGATAATGATCCTGAATATTCCCAATTTGTGTTACTTCCTTTACCCAGTCAGTATTGTTGTTAAAGTTTTCGTAATCGGGGAAATTACGGTCGTAATTGTATTCGTTGATATTATTGGCGTTTTCGTTTTGCGCTACATTGAAATATGATTGTTTCATCAACATAGTAAAATCAGAGCCACTGAGCATTCGTAATCCTCTTGGTTGCACAGTGCCGGTATATCGGTAAGTATAATCAACGCGCGTAGGTCCCGCTGCACCTTTCTTGGTGGTTATCATAAGAACACCATTCGCACCCTTCGAACCCCAGATAGCTGACGCAGCAGCATCTTTCAGTACTGTAATTTCCTGTATGTCATCCGGATTAATATTCAGCATTTTTGCAAATTGTTCAGCATTAGCGCTGGCAAGGTCGAGTAAAGGGTCAATCTGCGTTTCGAAGGGCACACCATTTACAACAATAAGCGGTTCGCTACTACCGGTAATTGAAGTTACCCCACGAATACGCATGGAAGTACCACTGCCGGGATCGCCTGAATTTGCTACAATGTCAAGCCCAGCAATACGTCCCTGCAAGGCATCATCGATCGATGCAACCTGCAGTCCTTCAAGTTCTTTTGTATCGAGTGTTTGCATTGCAGTTGATATTTCGCGGGCAGGAATATTAAATCCGCCCTGCGACATCCTACGCGTAGCTGTTACTTCAACTGCACGGATATTCTGCACATTCTCAACAAGAACTATATTGATTGTTTTTTTTCCTTCGATATTTTTGGATTGCCTGTTGAATCCGACATAACTCACAATTAACCGGTTATTGGGATCTTTGAGTTTTAATACATACCGACCATTAAAATCGGTAACTGTACCGTTTACTACACGATTATTTACATCAATTTCCGACACATTCACACCAATCAGTGCATCACCATCGGTAGCAGAAGTTACAAGTCCCTGAACAATAAAATTATCGGGTTTATTCTGTGCTTTTATGCCAGATGAAAGAAAAATTGCAAGTATCAGATTTATACAGATTAGCCTTGAATTCATATATTTTTTCATTATTATTCGAACAGTAATATGTTATCAATTTGGTGAATAACTGCCGATGCCGAAGTACTAATAAGTGATGTATTGAAGGCTGTGCCGGCTGCCGGCCCTGAACCATCTACATTTTTATAAAGTGTTGGCAGTCTTGCAAAAATGTAATCCTTTGCAATCAAATCGAACAATCCATTTGTTTTTATCACTTTAGCCGTTATCTGGCTTTTATCTTTTGGAGTATCGGTAGTTAGTGTAAGCGTATTACCATCGCCTGAAACGGCAATTTTATAGTATTTATTTCTTGCTGTACCGAAGTGTGTAACTGTATTGTTTGTTTTTATGGTTGCCGACTGATACCGGTCGTTTACAATCTGACTTGTAAACACTGCATCGTCTTGGAAATGATATTTCAGAAAACGTATCATTTTCTGAATTTCATTATACTGTGTCATTTTATCCTTGATTGCGTATATTTCATCCCATGCTTTAATCTTTTGGTCGGCAATAGCGGCAGAAATTTTTTCATTGGTAGGCACATACACTGTGTATCGATATGCATTGAAAAATTTCACCCTGTAATCGATACCTTGCTGTGCAAAAATTTGTTGTATGCACGTATCAGGCACACCGTTGAGCAAATCGAAGAATGCTTTAAATTCAGGTTTCTCACTTAATGTTCTATATACCGAATTTAATGCGCTTGCAATAGGTTTATCTATAAAATATGTATTTCCATTAGACTGAACAAAGTTTTTTACAACACTACATTTTGTACCATCGTTTATATCGCCACCACCTTCGACAGACATGGAATTACCCCGACCTTTTACTCTTATTATATCGTTTGCTTTTGTAACATGATAATCGCTTCCCGATTCAACATTTCCTACCACAATATGACTGTCAAGTATGCTCCACAATCTGTTTTTCAGAAAAGCATCACTGATAATTACATCTACTGAATCGGTGGCAGGATTAAATGTTCCGGTAACGGGATTAATTTTATATACTGTGGCATTCACTTTTGATGTGGTGTTGTTATACCAGAATTTAAGCGCTGCCTTTACATTCTGTCCCCATGAAATAGGATCAAGATAATTGCTGAAAAATTCATCGGTAGGTATAAATAAACTGTATCTGCTTACCAGCGAATTAAGATACAGACGATAAAAAGCAAAACGTGTTCCATCAACACTGGTCTCAGAAATGTTAATAGCCCAGTTCATAATCTTGGAATTATCACTAAGTAAAACCGGACTGTAAACAGAAATATAATCAACCGGTGGATAAACTTCGTTTGTAATATAAACTTGGCCATTAACACCGGTGTATGTTTTATCAATATGGCTTCTCTGTACTGGTATCCGATAATTCTCAGCATCGACCATTTTATCGAATTTGCTTGGAACCGATTCTACGACAGAGGTACGCATGTGTCTTTTTATAAACGGCAAAATTATGTTATCAGGTACTGAATCCCATGTTTTGTACCTGCTACGAAGTATCTCTCCTACTCCACTGTTGAAGTAAGCATTCATTGCATTATCGGACGGAACGAACATAGCTCCCATGTCTGACTGTAATGCTCCGGTGTTAAAAGAGTTCCAACCAGGATTATAACTTAATAATGTGGTAATTTCTTTGCCTGTGGGTTTGCCTCCAACAGGATATCTTGTGTAACCGCCCAAACTTGCAAAATACACTTTGGCATAAAGTATATCATTAAATCCCTGATGAATTTGCCTGTAAAGTAATGTATTTGCCTCATCAATATAAGGAGCAGAAAACCTGTCGAGTAATTTTGAAAATATCTTTGTTGATGGATTACTTGTAATATATTGAGCCATATTCATTGGAGGAATCATCACCTTGTCAAGCACATTTATATAACCGTTCTTACAAACAATGTCCTTCTTTATTAATCGGGTATTGAAAAGATGCACATCTTCAGGTTTGCGAGTTAATCCGCCGGTTAAAGTGGAAAAATCCTCTGTAGTCAGTGAAAATTTTCTTAAAAAATTGTTGGTAAAAAAAACCATTGGTACCGAAGTGTTGTTATTGGATGTAATAAGCGAATAATCGCTTATAAGCCATAATCCATTGTTGTGATATGGTTTCCAGTATTCGCCTGCAGGCAAGCTTTCACCTCTTACATAGGGTACTGAATCAATAACATTGAGCGCTGTATGCCTGCGCATGGCAGTTCCTTCGTACAAATTACCTCCACTGTTGTAGTTCGAAAAAACATCCATTGTATAGCTATTATTTACCATAGGATAGAAAAGCAGGATTTTTTTCTGTGCTTTCGATAGTTTTTCATAACTGCTGATTCCCCATGTATTGTTTTTGAAAAACTCTTTATAAGCACTGTCAGTAGCAACAAACATTGTTTTACTACCGGTTAGTTTCAGCACTTCATCATATTCTAAATCTTTAATTAGCCTTACTGTTACAGTATAATTACTGTCGTTATTCAAATAATCGTAAATACTGCTGCCAAGCCATTCGGGCTCCTCATTATCATATTCATAAATATCGCAAGCTGTGAAAAATGCAGTTGTAGTTATTGCAACTACTAAAAAAAACAACAATCTGCGAAATAAACTTCTAAAAGTTATTTTCATATTTTATTCTGTTGAAATATTACAATTTTACAAATTTTGTTGAGCCTCCGGTGTTATCCCTTATAATGTAATAACCAGGGGTTAAATCGCTTACATCCAGAACACCTGATATGTTATAGTATTTTCGTACAATTACTCCTGAAAGATTATAAATATCAATATTTAATTCGGACAACGGAGCATTAATAAAGTGAAGCACATTGTTAACGGGATTGGGATAAACTTCCAAATTCCCCGAATGTACATTTTTAATTCCTTGAACTAACCCTACAGGATCAATAATCATCCAACCTGCACTTTCGGTTTGAGCAGCAATTATACCCTGCGATCGCTCGCGCTGCTTAATCACTGTTGCATTTTTTGATGACACTGAAAAAACACGTAAAACAGCCGTTACGGTATCATCATTGCAGGTTTGCAGCTGCCCATAAAACAATGGATTGGCAATACTGTCGTTAAACATTATTGTTTTATACTGTGTAGGACTTATAAAATTATCAGCAGTTTTTCCCACAACCACTTTTCGTCCATCCATCATACCAACACCGGGTGTAATTGCAAAATATGAAACGGATTCGGAGCCCGGTACGGTAGTAACTGTTGCTTCTTTTTGAATTCGCAGTTCAAAACCTGTTTTGGTAACCTTTCTGACACGTGCTGTAGTAGCATTCGTACTATTTGCAAGCAGTTGGGTTGCAAAAACTACCGGAATTGTGTCGAATGCCTCAGGAAAAGTTACAGTTGTCCATACTGAACCGTTAGCAGTAGTGCGACCGGCAATTGCTTTTAAACCACCAAAATTATAAACGCCGTTAACCAAGCACAAATAAGGTACTGTTTCATCTCTGGTAAGCGATGTAACATTCTGGTATGCCCATGTGGCTAACTGTGCATTGAATCGTGTTGAAGAATTAATAAGTCTGACACGCGGACTCATTAGAACATTGGTATTAGCACTGGTTGGCGCACCAAGAATAATTACCGGAATTGATAAATATGATTTGCCGAAAAAAACCGGATTCCAATCCACATTGTTGTATCTCAGATTACCACATTGAATATTGCTGTTAGTAGTAAAATCATATCCTATTTCCGGCGAATAGGGTGTGAAAGTATTGCCGGGCAATTTTGCTTTTAATCTGTACCTGATTCTTTTACCTATCTCTACATCAAATGTATCGCGAACATTTCCGACCGAACCTTCACGTTCTGTAAAAACTTCGAAACCTTTGTCGTCCATGCTTTTTTCCAGAATGACTCCTTCAAACATCTCAGCATTAGTATCGGTTTGGGTTAAAGTTACATTTTTTGTTCCAAACGTTATTGAGAGTGTGGGATTGCTGAATCTGAAGCCGGGTATTGCTTCGTATTTTTTATTAAATGTAAATCCGGGTTTGTTGGCTGCATAGTATTCTCCTGCAGGAGTTAGCTGATTGTTCAATACAACAGCTCTGCAATCCTGTACCCAGTTGTATATTGAATATCGCTCGATAAAAGATGCAGTGTCGAGTACTGTTAAAATTCCTCTTAAATCATTGAGTTGTTTTGCAGCATTAGCAGTGGAAAGTGAACGATCGGCAGTTGGCCATGCTTCGGTTGTCCAATTTGCACCATTATTCCACTCTGTTATCCAAAGTGGTCGTTTTACTTGATTATAAATGCTTTTTAAATCATTGTACCAATTCTGAGGCGATTTTCCTCCCCAATAACAGTGTAATGCCACAAAATCGACACGATAATTCAGTTCCTCGCATTTTTTTATAAAATCGAAAAGCGTTCCTCCATTTGCGCCATTCCAGGGATTGGCAAACGCCGGCGAACCTATTCTGAGCCCTGTACGCATAAAGTCTGGCCACATATCAATCATAGTCTGAAATTTCATATTAGCCTGGTCTGCCTGGTCAGGCTCGTTAAATCCTAAAACATGACTGACATTTTGTTTTGTATTAATAGATGACCAACTTGGCCAGCCTCCATTTTGCTTAATGGGTACATATTCAACATGATTATCGGTATTTCCTCCTGAGTTCCAGTCGTATCGCCAAGTTGAATTGGTTATTCTCCAATCAGTAGTATTCCAGCCTGCCCAACCTTTTTTGGAAGGCCAATCCCAGCGTAAAACACGTATAAAAGAAACTTTACGGTCGAGCAAGTCAGGCATAACGGCTAATTCAAGGTCAGATTTGTCTGCAATAAACACGCGGCTGTAACCTGTTCCATCAGAAGCGTTAGCAAAAGTTGCCATATAGCCTCTTTTAAGTTTGAAGGATCTGATTTTATTATCAAGCGCACCCAAATTATTGTTGTAAACATGCAATGAATACGATGCAGAATCTCCTTTAAAACTCTGATTGGTATAGACTTTTAATGGTTGAAATTGTACAGATTGCGGTATGACAACTGTTCCATGCAAATATATCGATACTCTTGCGTTGGTATTTACAACTGCAGCTGTTTCGTTTACTGAAATAAATTTTAACAGTGAGTCAACAACCACCTGGGGACGAATATTGTCGAAATAAATCCATGAATCCGGAGTGTTTAACTTAACTACCGAATTTACCAGAGCACTTTTAGCATTTACTGCTGTGATGTGGATCAGGGTTTTCTCATTTAATACGACTTCCTTATCAATATATGAAGTTACGGTAAATTCACCTGCTGTGGGTGTTATTGTTGTGCGTGGGTTTTGCGATTGAACAATAGTTGAAAAAAACAAAATGAACCCAAAGGCAATAAGTAACGGTGTTCTCATGAAGATTAATTTTTAGTAATTGTTTCGAACCCGAGTAACAAATATAACATGTTCGAATTGTTTTGCAAAATTAAATCTACCTTTAATTAGTTCGGTGTAAAATCAGTTCAAAATAGAAGAAGAAGACTTTTTTAATATTTTCTGTTCTGAGGAAATTTTCTTTAATAGTTGATTCCAAATAGCCTGATTGTATATTCATTTTTCATTTATATCAGTGGGTCGGATAAAATAACACAATGTGCATTAAAATCAAGCTGTTATGCAACGACAATAACATTTTTCAAAAAAGTTTAATTTTAATACTCAATGCGAAGAACGCAAAGTTTTCATTTATTTACAACATGTAAATAACCTTATTCTTAAATAAAGGGCGCAAAGAGGAAAACTTAAACGCTTTCCCACGGGTCTTTACATCTTTGCGTTCGCAATAATATTTTTTATAACGAACTATTGATATATTTAAAATACATTTTTCAAAACCGGATTTCTTTGCCAATTTAAACCAAATGTTGTCGAATTTGACTTTTTTTTCACTTGCAAATTTTCTGATTATTTTTAATTTTGCATAATATCCAATTTAAATTCTGCAAAATAAATTAAAATAAACTATAAACTTCAAATGTTAATGCATCATGAAACTAAAAAACACTTTTATTTCAGTCTCATTTCTGGCAGTATTTCTTAGTTGTATTTTAGCTAATGGAGTTAAAGCTCAGGATATCAACAGTGGACTTATAATACACTACGACTTTGAATCGGTTACAGGATCACTTGTACCTGACATTTCAGGAAATGGGAATGTATCTACTTTAATGGGTGGAACAAATATAGTTGAAGGATACAACGGAAAAGGAGCGAATATGCTGCTTAAAGCCGACTTCATACAACTTCCTGAAAATTTTACTGCAAATCTCAAATCGTTTACTTTTGCTACGTGGGTTAAATTTTCTGCATTAAAAAATGCTACTCGCTTTTTTGATCTGGGTAACGGAGCAAATGGCACTAATGATTTTCTGGCATTCATTCCCAGCGCTACCGGCGACAATACGAATATGCGGCTTCGTTACAGAACTGCAGCTGCTGTAGGCGTTAATGTTGATGCTACAAGCAGAATTCCACTGAATGCATGGGCGCATATAGCAATCACCCTGAATTGGAACGAACTATCAAGCACTGCTACAGTAAGCATGTATATTAACGGCGCTCTGGCAGGAAGTTCAACTACTTTTCCACATAATCCTAGCAAACTTGGCGCTACTACCAACAACAATATCTTGGGAGTTTCGAGGTGGACACAGGATGGAAATGGTTTTAGCGGGGTAATGGACGATGTACGCTTCTATAATCGTGCACTTACCGCAAATGATATATTAACACTCAACGGTATGGCAGAACTGAACACACAAGCTGCAAACCTTGATTTAGGCGATTTAAGTGCAGTTACTTCAAACTTAACTTTACCAACCACACTGGGCACAAAAGGAGTAAAAGTCCGCTGGGCTTCTTCAAAACCTGCTATTATCGACGCTCGGAAGAGTTACGCGTCCTGCAAAATGGGATGCAAGCGTAAAACTAACCGCTACGCTCCTGCAAACTGTAGGCAATTCAGAATTTTCACTTCAGAAAGTGTTCCGAGCAAAAGTAAGTGGTATTGCAGGCACACCCGAACAACTTGCACAATGGGATTTCAGCACTGCAAGCATCACATTTGAAGAGGACACATTGTGGGTTTATGATATTCTGAGCAATTTTAAAGGAAAACTAATGAACGAAGCTCGTATCCGCACAATTGGCAACACAGAAAAAATTAATGTCCTTGATTTGGGAAATGGCAGGGGTTATTTCGATATGGGAAAAGAAATTGGTGAAGCAGTAGTATCACTCAATGATTTTACCATGATGGGTTTTTTCCGTGTCAATGAAGAATATGCAAATTTAACTGCCGGAGGAAATTATTACTGGAATTTCAGCAATTCAGACAGGGTAGGTACGGATGTAAACGGCTTTATGTACGGAAGATTAAATTCGCAGGCTGCCGGAATTTCAGCTGCCGGCTCACCAAGTATTATTGCAAATTATGGCACTGCTGCAGCAAAAGGAACATGGCAACACTTTGCATTTTCGCAGAAAGGCAGTGTTGGAACTGTATTTGTAAATGGTATTCAGGTAGCACAAAACACAAATATGCCAACTCCTTCTGAGGCATTGGCAAAAGACCATTTGAATGGCACATTGTATAATTGGTTAGGCCGCTCGGGCTGGGCAGCGGACGCTTATTTGCAACAGACACTGCTCTACGATTTTCAGGTATTGAGCATACCCATTACTTCCGAAGACCTGATTTTAATGTTTGGAATTCCGCAAACCATAGATAAACTAAATTTGGCTTATATTGAAAATCCCGACTATAAAACCCCCGAATTACAATCAGAAGCAAATAGTCTCACTTTAGGTGATTTATCAGCCGTAGTTTCGGATATAGCACTTCCCACAAAAGGAAAAAATGACCCAAACATCATTATTTCCTGGAAATCATCAAATCCTGCCATAATTTCAAACACAGGTAAAGTTACCCGCCCTGATTATTTTGCTTATAGCGTTACGCTTACTGCCAATTTGCTTAAAAACGGGCAAAATGTTTCGAAGATGTTTGATGCAAAAGTTATCGAAAAACCCGGTTCCAATTTCAACAAAGATTTACTGGTTCGTTACGATTTTTCAATAGTTAACGACAGTATTGTTACTGATATTGCAGAAAAAGGATTTAAAGGCATTTTGAAAAATGGCGCAAAAGTACATACCATTGGCAAAACCAAACAATTTAAAGTGCTCGAATTGGGTAACAGTACAGGATATTTTGATTTAGGACAGGAAATAGGAAAACTCATGTATAACCTGACTGACTACTCGATAGGTGCATATTATAGAATTGACGAATCTTATGACCAGCTTTCAAGTGCAGGTAATTTCCTTTTCACTTTATCCAATACTCAAAACGCAATGACCGATCAAAGTGGTTATATTATTGGAAGTTTAAAAGATCAAAGTTTGAGTATTTCGCCTCAATTTTACACTGCAGCATCGGGCAATCAGGCAGTTAGTGTTGCATCGCCTGCTTTACGGGGTAGCTGGCATCATTTCCTCTATGTCCAAAAAGGCACTCAAGGAACAATATATATTGATGGAACACCATTCCAAACAGGAGATATAACAAATATCCCGATAAATACATTACCAAAACCTGGAAAAATTGGAACTATTTATAATTGGATTGGTCGCTCAAACTATGTTAGCGATGTATATCTACGTAAAACCAAGGTCTATGATTTCCGCCTTTACAAGCGTGCGCTTACTGATATGGAAATAATGGTGGATGAATTGAATGTCGGGAATGTGATAGCTGCACTCGAAGAAGCTTATCTTGAAGATCCCACTGCCGTTATTAACTTATCGAAAACTGAATACAAAGTTATCTCTGACAAGGGGAAAATTTATTTACCCGATGTAACCAAAGATGAAAAAGTCAGCATTTTTGATATCACAGGCAGTTTGATAAATGCTGGTAACGAAAAAACATATATTCTGAATCCTGGCGTGTATATTATTAGAATAAATAGTTTTATTACCAAAGTTGTAGTGAAATAACTATTAAAAACAACAACTTTTCCTAAGTTCAAAAAAACTATGAAAAGTCATAAAAATAAGGAGAGGAAGTCGCAGACCTCCTCTCTTTTAAATTTCTTTTTATCGGTTTTATTATTTAACTGCTATTGTTTCAATTTCAACCAAAGCGCCAAGTGGTAATGATTTCACAGCAAAAGCCGAGCGTGCGGGACATTCGGCTTGATAATACTTTTTATAAACTTCATTCATCCCTGCAAAATCGGCAATATCGGACAAAAACACAGTTGACTTTATTACATCCGAAAAAGCATAACCAGCTTCATTCAGAATTGATTTAATATTAGCAAATACCTGTTCGGTTTGCGCAATGATATCTACAACTTCAATTTTTCCTGATTCAGGTTTAATGGGCAGCTGACCAGAAATAAACAAAAATCCGTTTGCAACCACAGCCTGACTGTATGGCCCTATAGCGGCTGGAGCATTAGCCGTGTTGATAATTTGTTTCATATATTCTTGAATTAATTAATTAAAAAACAAAGATACAAAACAGTTTTATCATTCACTATAACCTTAAAAAAAACGACATCAAAATTTAATTAATGCCGTCTTTCTCTTGCTAAAAAAATAAGATTGTTAATTTACAAGCGCCTTGTATGTTTTTCCATTTATTTTTACAAGATACATGCCTGCTTTCAGATTTCCAAAAGTATAAGTGTTTTCAAATGCAGCACTGTTTACTAATGCACCCTGAAGCGTGTAAACCGATGCTATTGCTTTTCCTGACAACTCAATGGAAAGTTGAGAATCTAAACCATTGATTATTACAGCTTGTTTTTCAGGAGTTTCTGTAGAAGAAATAATCAATAGTGAATTACAATCAGCCGTAGTATATGAACCATTTGCAAACACTTCATAACAACTACTTGCAGTTACATTGTTAATATCGGCTGTTTGTGTTCCGCTTCCATTATTAAAAATAATATTGACATAAGAAACTTGTGAAATTGTATATTCCCATACTGTACTGTTGTTCATTTGATTCATTGTTACTCCCGGCCATGAAGTTGATGCATCGCCCCAAATATGCAAATAAGTAACAGGCCATGGAGTTTTGACCATAATTCTGATATCAACTTTAGGTTGAGCCGGTTCGTACACTGCAAGCCATCTTTCCACAACATCGTTTGAAGTATATGACCTGTTTGCTCTCCAACTTCCATCTGCCCATCTTTCTTCATAAGCCCAATTTGGACCGCTGCAATACTTATACCCCTGACTCGCATTGGCCGATGCAATACCAAGTGTGTATTGTGTATCGTTCACTTTGTTCATTGGTACATGCGACCAACCTGTCATTTCGCCAGCAATATAACACGCTTTAGTCCCTGCTGGAACTGTAACAGTATACGTAAGTCCCTGTGCAATTGCATTCACACTTATTAGTGCACTAACAAATAGAAATAGTAATAATTTTTTCATGATGTTCAAAATTTAAAAATTAATAATGATTATAGCAAAAATATGCAGTATTTAATTAAAATACAATATTAAAATTAAAAAAATGTGTTGATTTTATCGCAAACGATTGCGATGCTCTATATTTAGACTTTGACCAGTGAATTGTGAAATATTACATTACAAAAAAGAGAAATTAAAAAATTCCATTTCTTCCCCCTCTAAATTTTAATTATCTTTGCAAACTTATAATTTTCAGATTAAAAATTTGATATTTGGCTGAAAATCATACAGTTGAATTTTTGATGTCGAATTGTAAATCGTAAATTACAAAATTGTAAAAATTAAAATATGGAACTTGCAAGTAAGTACAACCCCACGGACGTTGAGTCGAAATGGTATCAGTATTGGTTAGACAATGGTTTTTTTAATTCAAAACCCGATAGTCGTGCGCCATACACTGTCGTCATTCCGCCACCAAACGTAACCGGTGTGCTTCACATGGGGCACATGCTCAACAACACCATTCAGGATGTACTGGTTCGCCGCGCCCGTATGCAGGGCAAAAATGCCTGCTGGGTTCCCGGAACCGATCATGCTTCGATAGCTACCGAAGCTAAAGTAGTGGGAAAGCTTGCTGCCGAAGGAATCAAAAAAACAGATCTCACCCGCGAAGAGTTCTTAAATCACGCATGGGACTGGACACACAAACACGGAGGCATTATTCTCGAACAACTCAAAAAACTCGGCGCATCGTGCGACTGGAATCGTACGGCTTTTACCATGGACGAACCCCGCTCCGAAAGTGTATTGAAAGTGTTTGTGGATTTATACAACAAAGGACTGATTTATCGCGGAGTTCGGATGGTAAACTGGGATCCGAAAGCACAGACTGCTCTTTCAGATGAAGAAGTGATTTTTAAAGAACAACAAGGAAAACTGTATTACATCAAATACAAAATAACCCCCCAGCCCCCTGAAGGGGGAGTTGAGAGCTCCGACACAGAATTTTTGATCGTTGCAACAACGCGTCCGGAAACCATCATGGGTGATACTGCAGTTTGTATTAATCCAAATAATCCTAAAACTGCTTGGTTAAAAGGCAAAAAGGCGATTGTTCCTTTAATAAATCGGGAAATTCCGATTATTGAAGACGATTATGTGGATGTTGAATTCGGAACAGGTTGCTTAAAAGTTACTCCTGCACACGATGTGAACGACTACATGTTAGGCGAGAAATATAATCTGCCTTCCATCGATATTTTCAATGATAACGGAACACTGAACGAACACGGTGCACAATATGCAGGAATGGATCGTTTTGAGGTGCGTAAACAAATTGAAAAAGATCTGGAAGCTGCTGATTTGCTCGAAAAAACCGAACCTTACACCAACAAAGTGGGTTTTTCTGAACGTACAGATGTACCAATAGAACCGAAACTTTCGATGCAATGGTTTCTGAGAATGGAACAACTGGCAAAACCTGCTTTGGATGCGGTTATGAATGATGAAATCAAACTTCATCCGCCTAAATTCAAAAATACTTACCGTCATTGGATGGAAAACGTGAAAGACTGGTGCGTTTCACGTCAGTTGTGGTGGGGACATCGCATTCCGGCTTATTATTTGCCACAGGGCGGTTATGTTGTTGCTTTGACAAGAGAAGAAGCATTTCAGAAAGCATTATCAATTGTCAAATATGAATTATCCATTGATGATTTGCGCCATGACGAAGATTGTCTGGATACATGGTTCTCTTCGTGGTTGTGGCCAATTTCTGTTTTCGATGGTATAAATAATCCGGATAACGAAGATATTAAATACTACTATCCGACAGATGATTTGGTAACAGCTCCCGAAATTCTGTTTTTCTGGGTAGCACGTATGATTATTGCCGGATACGAATATGAAGGAAGAATGCCGTTTAAAAATGTTTATCTTACAGGAATTGTACGTGATAAACTGGGACGTAAAATGTCCAAATCACTGGGTAACTCACCTGATCCGCTTGATTTGATTGC
>CAYQWD010000013.1:0-16158 GCA_964420955.1 uncultured Paludibacter sp.
AATTGATCAATATTTCCACGCAAAAGGTTCGATTTGATTGCAGGTTTCAAACTGAGCGGAATATTAATTTTGGCTTTGCCAATTTCTATAGAGGCGTTAAAAATTTTTTTATGTAAATTACCTGTAATCGAAACTTTTTTCGGGTATCGTGTAATTCCCCAAAGTTGATTTTGTTCGTAATTTACGGTTAAATTATTTTTCCCATCAGTACTTGAGAGTAATACATGTTCAATTTCATAGTTGCCATTAATCGTAGTTTGCTGTATTATCTTTCCATTGGCAAATGAAATGTTACGTTTTTTTTCCTGAGTTGTTCCGGTTTTAAGTTTGAGTGGGTTAATATCCTTTTCGCCAATATTGAATAAACTGTTGGTAAGCATTGCCTGAATATTTTCGAAATGTAAGGGGATGCCTGTTTTTTGAAAAAGATAAGGATAGGTAGCTGTATAATATTTTCGGTTCATTTTATCGATAATTGTTATGCTGTCAGGCGTAATTTCGATGTTGAACATCTCTATGCCGAAAACAGGCTGAATGGATAAAAAAATTGCAGTGTCACGTATCATTCTACAACTTGCTGAGATGTTGTTCAGCTTGCGTGTGTCTAAAGAAAAATTCAGGTTTAGTTTGCTCACATTAGCGGTGCTGATATCTGGCTCAGCTTTCTGAATGTTTTTAACAAGTACGGATATGGTGTCGATGGTAGTTGTCTCTACCTGTGCTAATTGTTTTTTTGTTTTACAGCCGGCAATTAAAAATACAATCAGTAGGATTGAAGTAAAATAAAAAGTTTTATTCACATCTAAAATGCTCATTTTTCTATCGTGTCCACCCATTATTTTTAATTTTATTTTTAAGTTCTTCGTTGTCGTTTCCCGAGTCAAGTGATTTTTGCCACATTTCCATGGCTTTTTTGTCTTCTTTGTTCATCCAGAGTATATCGCCGTAATGCTCAAGTATTACTCCCGGATCGTGTTCAGGTGTAAGACAATTGATGGCTCGTTCGATATAGAATTTTGCAAGTATATAATTTTCCTGCTGATAAAATATCCATGCGTAGGTATCAAGATATGTGCTATTTTCCGGTTCTTTTTCAATAGTTATAGCGCTCATACGTTCAGCTTTTTTCAAATCTTTTTTTTCAAGCGAAAGGTAATAGGCATAATTATTCAAAACCGTAATATTTAGCGGATTTGCTTTTATTGCTTTATTATATTCCATAAAAGCTGAATCTTTTACACCGAGTTTATACCAGCTGTCTCCTGCAAGTGCATGTAAATCGCTTTTCAGCCGAATTTCTTTTGAATCAAGCATTGCAATTCCTGTATGTGCGGCAACAATGGCTTCGGGGAATCTTTCAAGTTGAAATTCGGCTATTGTTCTGAAATAATACCATTGGCTGAAATGAGGAATTTCCTTTGCAGCGCGCTTGGTAACTTCTACTACCTGTTCAAGATTTTTTTCACCATAGTGAAGCTGTATCAGTTGCAGCCATGTTTGTTCATTTTTGGAATTAATATTCAGCATGGTTTCCACTTCGGATATCGCTTCCGGAATGCGTTTGCGGAAATGCAAAAAAACCGAATAGTAATTGTGTACCTGCTCATCCAGCGGATAACGATCGACCAATAGTTTGAACAGCGATTCGGTTTCGCTAAAGCGGGTTGAATCTTTCAATAAACTTTGCGCATACTGCCCCAGTATTTGTACTTTTTCGTTGGCTCCAAACCTGTCGCTTTTCAATGCCTGCAGAATTGCTTCGAGCGCCTTGTCTGATTTGTTAAGTTTTTCGTAATACTCCGATAGCGAAACATAAACATGTGGATTGTCGGGATCTGAAGCCAGAATATTATTATACATTGCAAATGCTTTGTCTGGCATTTTCTGTTCCATGTAAATATCTCCTCTCAGCACTTTGTAGCGCGATTCATCCGGAAATTTACGTATCAGTTTTTCAATTTCAGCAATACCTTTGTTAAGTTGTTTGAGTTCAAGATAAATCCTGAATTTCTCAAATGAAGTGTTTTCAGAGATACCGGCCATTGCTTCTATCCTGTCATAAGCATCGATCGCTTTTTTCCAATGTTTAGTATCTTTATAAAGCGAAATCAATATATCAAATACTTCTTCCTTAAATGGAAACTTTTTCTTGAAGCTTTCGGCAAGCGCTATTGCTTTGTTAAAATCTTCTGCTTCGCGATAAATAGATAATAACCTTAAATTATACCACCAGTTGTCAGGACTTATTTTTACAGATTTTTCAAGACAAGCAACAGCTTCTGCGTTCAATCCCATGTAGGAATATAAAGTGCCTAACTCAGCATTTACGCCCGCATCATGGGTATTGATGATTGAGCACATTCTGAAACATTCAAGTGCCTGATCATAGATGCCTTGTTCTTTCAATTTCAAACCTTCAAAAAAATAGTAATCAAATTTTTTTCTTTCATTTTCCGAAAGCAGCTCTACGTTTTCAGGTCTACTCTGAATAGTTTTTAGCACAGAGCAGGATACTAAAAAAAATCCAAGTAACAGAATTATTATGTGTTTCGTTTTCTTCATCCTGTAGTAAAATTTCTTCCGGTTTTTTTTCGAAAAAATCAGTGTTTACCTGTGTGTCCGAATCCTCCATCGCCACGTGTGGTTTCATTCAGCGAGTCGGTTGAAATCCAGTCGGCTTTTTCATGGCGGGCTATTATCATTTGGCAGATACGCTCTCCATCGTTAATAGTAAACTCTTCATTTGAAAGATTTATCAGAATAACACAAATTTCACCTCGATAATCAGCATCAATTGTTCCCGGCGAGTTCAAAACCGTAATGCCTTTTTTAATAGCCAAACCACTACGCGGACGTATTTGTGCCTCGTATCCCTCAGGCAATTCAATAAACAATCCTGTAGGAATCAATTTTCGTTCCAAAGGTTTCAACAGCACAGGCTCACTCAGGTTAGCGCGCAGATCCATACCAGCCGAATGTGCGGTTGCATATTCGGGCAGTTGATGATTTGACTGGTTTACTATTCGGATGTTCATTTTTTTAAAAAGACTTTGTTGCGAATATATTTTTTCGATTTTTATGTACTTTACACCGTTGCTGATAAAGCAAAAAAACAGAATTATGCTGATTTTTAAAATTGTATTTTTAATTCTAACGAATGATTTGCCACAAAATTACAATTTTTTTATCTTTCATTTGTTTCAAGGGTAAATCTAAAAATTTTTTTTTCAAAACATTATATTACTATTTTGTTTTTTTTAGATATGAAAAGATGGTGATTTGGATTTTAAAGATCAATATTTTTTGTGTATTCCTATGAAAAAAGATAGTGAAATCCACTAAAATCCATTAAAATGCAATTGTACTTAAATTGTGATTGACCAAGTGTAAATAACTGAAATTATCAATGATAGACATTGTTTTTCTGAAATAAAATAGTAGTTTTGATATCTGATAATATCATATTGAATTTGATTAAAATCTATCAATACATTGTTAAAAATGGATTTCAGAATGAATTATTACCAGAGTTAAAATCGGGAATATAATTTTTAAAAAAATCAAAAATAAAATGACAGATAACATCAAACTTCAGAGCTGGGTTAAGGAATGGGCAGTAATATGTCAACCCGAAAAAGTTTACTGGTGCGATGGATCAGTAAAGGAGAATCAGCGATTGATGGATGAAATGGTAGCAAAGGGTGCTGCAATAAAGTTGAACGAAAAAAAAAGACCGGGATGCTATGCGTTCAATACCCATCCGAGTGACGTGGCGCGTGTAGAAAACCGGAGTTTCATCTGTACAGAAAAGAAAGAAGATGCTGGCCCAACAAATAACTGGAAAGCTCCCGCTGAAATGAAGGCAGAAATGCTCGAAAAATTCAAAGGTTGCATGAAAGGTCGTACCATGTATGTCGTTCCTTTTAGTATGGGTCCTTTAGGCTCGAATTTTGCAAAAATTGGTGTCGAAATTACAGATTCGGCTTATGTAGTTGTGAGTATGCGTATAATGACCCGCATGGGGCAAGCTGTACTCGATGTATTGGGCAATGATGATTTTATTCCTTGTGTACATTCAGTAGGTGCGCCACTTGCCCAATCACAGGAAGATGTTCGCTGGCCTTGTGTAACAAATATCGAAGATAAATATATATCACATTTTCCTGCCACTAACGAAATATGGTCGTTTGGTTCGGGTTATGGAGGAAATGCATTGTTAGGAAAAAAATGTCTGGCGCTTCGTATTGCATCAAATATGGCAAAACGCGAAGGATGGTTGGCAGAACACATGCTTGTAATGGGTGTTACCAATCCGAAAGGCGTGAAGAAATATATTGCAGCTGCTTTCCCAAGCGCTTGCGGAAAAACCAACCTTGCAATGTTGATTCCCGCTATTAAGGATTATAAAGTAGAAACTGTTGGTGATGACATAGCTTGGATGAAATTTGACGAAAACGGAATTCTACGCGCCATAAATCCGGAAGCCGGATTTTTTGGCGTAGCTCCTTTTACTTCTGCCGTTACGAATCTGAATGCAATGAATAGCGCCAAAAAAAACACAATATTTACAAATGTAGGTGTAACTCCTGATGGAGATATTTGGTGGGAAGGTATTGGTTGGGAATGCCCGGAAGGAACAATAACTTGGAAAAATACAGTTTATAATCCTGAAAGTGGCGAAACTGTAGCGCATCCGAATGCGCGTTTTACTGCTCCTGCAAATCAATGTCCAAGTATCGATAAAGCATGGGAAGATCCTGCTGGAGTTCCAATTTCTGTAATTATATTCGGAGGACGCCGGCCATCAACTTTGCCTTTGGTTTATCAGGCATTCGACTGGAATCATGGTGTGTTCATGGGTTCAATTGTTGGGTCTGAAGTAACAGCTGCTGCCATCGGTTTGAAAGCCGGAGTTCGTCGCGACCCGTTTGCAATGCTGCCTTTCTGCGGATACAATATGGGTGACTACTTCGGACATTGGGTGAAAATTGGTGAAGCGGCTCCAGATAAAAACAAATTGCCTTTAATTTTCAATGTAAATTGGTTTCGTAAATCTCCCGAAGGAAAATGGTTGTGGCCTGGTTATGGCGATAATATCCGTGTATTAAGCTGGATTCTGGAACGTGTTTCGGGTAATGTTGATGCAGTTGAAACTCCGATTGGTTTTGTTCCAAAGAAAGAAGATATCAATATTGATGGTCTGAAAGGACAAGCTGAGTTGATGGATGCTCTACTCGAAGTGGAGAAAAACCTATGGTTGGACGAATGTGAACTGATTGCCGAACATCAGGCACAATTTGGCGATTCACTGCCTGCTGAAATGAAAAAACAATACGAAGATTTGAAAGCAAGACTTTCATAAACTTCAAAATAATAAGAACTAAAAAAACCGGAATCTGACAACAGATTCCGGTTTTTTAATTTGAATGAATTATGCGTTCATTTATTTCTGTACACCTTCCGATGTCATTTCAATTTTCCGGATAGTACCATCGGCATTGTAATACATTTTGTCGATGCACACCGAACGACTGTAGCTGCCTCCATCGGTGTTGATGCCGCCATTGTGATACAGAAAATACCATTGACCTTTAAACTCAATGATTCCCTGATGATTGGTATTGCTGTTTCCGGCAATTTCATTCAGAATGCCTTTGTATACCCATGGACCCTTAATGTTGTCTGCCATAGCGTAAGCAATTTTTTCAGGAAATTCGGTGGCATAAGTAAGGTAGTATTTACCATTAAATT
Organism: uncultured Paludibacter sp.; assembly: GCA_964420955.1. Lineage (GTDB taxonomy): Bacteria > Bacteroidota > Bacteroidia > Bacteroidales > Paludibacteraceae > Paludibacter. Next base: position 5,752 of record CAYQWD010000013.1, read on the forward strand.
TGTGAACCCAGGGTGCTTCAGTAAAACTGAAACCCGGAAAATCGATTTTGCGTATTTCGCCATCAATTTCAATCATATTATCTTTTAACTTTGCAAAATAACATTCGCGGTTTCCCCAGAAAATCCATGGCGTACCATCGTCATCGGTAAAAACTGCAGGGTCGATACAAGCCCATGAGTGCGACGAATCGTAGCAATCCTTGTTGGTAAGCAGTGGTTTTCCAAGTGCATCCTTATAGGGTCCCTGCGGACGGTCGGATATAGCCACGCCAATTCCGCTCCAGTTTGTACTGATGTACCAGTAATATTTCCCGTTTCGCTCAGCCACATGTCCGGCATAAGCATCGCCGCTTTTTGCCCATGTAAAGTCGGTGATTTTGAGTGGTACAGGATATTCGGTGAAGTTTTTCATTTCGGTAGTGGAAAACACTAACCAGTCTTTCATCTTGTATCCTCGCTGATTGCCTGCAAAATCATGTCCGAGAAACAGCCAAAGCGTGTCTCCTTTTACTATGGCAGCAGGGTCGGCAGTATATTTGTGTGTAATGATTGGATTTCCCTTGGCTTCGAAACGGTATAAGTCAGCATCGCTTGTGGGTTGCAAAAGCGTTTCGGGAACACCACCCCAACGAGCTTGTAAACGTCGGGCTTCATCGCGGGTAATGCTGATGACACTTCCGTGGCGCGGAGCAAAGTTTTTAGTAAACGATTCAGGCTCAGCCGAGTAATTATATAAATCGGTTGTGCGTTGAAATTCGAAGCGTTTGTCCTTATACAAATCATACATCAGAAAATATTCATCGGAATTATTTAGTTTAAACACGCTCGAACCTTCCACCGATACTCCTTTGGCTGCATAAGCATCTAAGTATTTAAAATTTTCAATCCATGGACCTTGTAACGACTTACTTGTAGCTTTCTGAATGCCGTTTTTCACTTCCTTTCCGTTGGCATCTTTTGTGTTTCCCTTGTAGAAGAAATGATAAAGTCCATCTTTGTAAATAATATCGCCATCAATTGCTCCGTATTTTGCACGGAACATCAGTTTAGGTTCTTTTTCGAAGCCGCTGAAATTTTTATTGGCATAAGCACAGTAAAAATCGAGTTTTTCATCGTTGTAGAACCTTACAGTGAAATATACAAGATATTTTTTCACTTTCGGGTCGAAAATAGTTTGTGGCGCCCACACCCATTTTACATTCTTAAATTTTTTTGGATAAATTTTTTCCAAATCGATGATGTTGTGCTTCCAATCGAGTAAATTGTCCGACTTCAACATTACTATTCCCGGATTATGATCCCAACCATTGCGATGCGTAAACATATCGGTAGCCACCATATAGAAGCTTTTGCCATCTTCGCCTCGTAAAATATGCGGATCGCGCACACCACCGGTTTGCGAAATAATTTCAGATCGAAGCACAGGCTGATTTTGATTTAGCGCGAACCAGTTTGTCGCATTTTCGCTCACCGCAAAACGGATTTGCTCTCCTTCACGTCCTTTGCCTCCTCCTTCGAAGTATGCAAAAAGATATCCATCGAAATGTTCTTTCTCAGCATTTTTCTGCGCTGAAACAGAACTGAGAGCACTAAATAAAAGCGTTGAAATTAGAATGAACAAATTACCCTTAATCCCTAAAGGGGAACTTGAATTACCTGCATTATAAAAATCTTTGTTTGTATTCATTTATTATTTCTTTAAATATTCCAGTATCTATTTTACCTTTAATTGCTTGCATTGCTCTACCTCTTTCTCTCCTTTAGGGGCTGGGGATTCTTATCCCACTTCAAGGGGTGGTGGTCATCACTAATTTTCTACTGTAATTTCCTTCTTTGTTATAAATATTGACGATATAAATGCCTTTTGGTAATGTTGTTGAGAATGTATTTGTCTCAGATTTTGCCTGCAAGATACAAATGCCTGTAGCATTAAAAATTCGAATATCTGCATTTATCGGCATATTATTTATTTTTAATTCATTATTGGAGACTAAAATTAAAATATCCTTTGCAAAATTCGGTTCAATACTGTTCACTACATTCTGATATCCCAGCAAATTGGTATTGTTAAATTTTACCTGATAGGGCCATTGTTCATCATTGCTATCATCATCGTCCCATGCATGACGCCAGTGTGTGGAAGGAGCGCCCGAAACAACCAACCAAAGTTGTTTGCAATTATCAGGTACTGCAAACTGTAAAGTGTCTTTTGTTAAAGAAAAACTTGCTGAGCGCATATCGCTGTAAACGCGAGTATTGTTATTTAATAGCGCTACAAAACCATAACGCCAACCTGCTGCAGTTACATAATTTTTTCGGAATCCATCCATTCCGGGCTTTCCTTCGAAATAAGCCGATACAACAGTTGCTTTCGTTGGTGCATTAATTTTAATTGCATTATAACCGTAGTTTTCCGGACAGACACTTGTATCCACAACCCAGTAATTATCACCAGCATTGTTCATTTTAGGCTGAGGACGCGAACTTATTCTTGATGTTCCAGCCGATATCAGTGCAGGAACATCCCACGTTGTAAAACGGGCTGCATGTTCGTACATTTCATCGTTGAATTGCGATTGAGTGATTTTGGTGATACGTTTATAAGCTTCTACAGGATCTTCAGGTTTCACCGATTGATTCCAAAGTTTACCGATAATATCCATTCCATGTTTATAAGTCCAGAAGTCCTGTATAAAATAATTGTCGTAGCGTGGCGCTTCGTGTAAAATGTGTTTGTGTGCCGTATTCAGATAATTTGTAAAACGCCCATCGGTAAACTGTTGAGCGGGATAGACTTTAAAAGCCTGCCACTGTGCACATTGCTCCCACCATCCGTTTCCGCCCGATGCATTTGTTCCAAATCCGTACATCCAACCGTTCTGATTGTTATTATCGCAATGTATTTGGTATTGGAAACAATGTGCTACTTCATGCGCAAGTGTATGTCCGCCCACTTGTGCAGACCATGCTGTAAGTGTTAGTAATCCAATCTGATCATCAACTCCTGAACCTGACGCTTCCCAATCGCGTGTGTAGCGCAAGCGAATAATCATTTTATAATTATCGGTTTTTGAACTGCCGCGTTTGATAAATTTCAGGGAATCTGCATAAAAATCGAAACTCATTTCAGCTACACGGAGCAATTCATCAATATTAATACGGTAATTTCCATCTGCCAAAACAGAAGGATCTTCGCCATAGCCCGGCTCCCAAAAAACAATCCAGTTCCGCGACTGTTTGCTGCGGGACATACTCCATGTGTTCGTTTCGGCATTTACGTTGCCCAGCATCCAGGTAGGAACATATATTTTTTTATAAATCAAAGTTGAAATATCAGCGATAGATTTATTCAATGCTACTGTTGTAGCATCCAAATCATTTACCAAATTTCGGGCAGTAGCCAAAACCGTTGTCAATGTTTGCTGTTTTGTTGTACTTAATGTGCCGAAAACAAAATCAGCTTCTGTAATATGCCTCTGTAATAAATTATAAGTTGCAACGGATAAATTTCCGGCATTGACAGCCGAATTAATCTGTGTATTGGCATTAAACAAAGTGTTATAATCAGGTGTTGGAGCGTTAACGGCTTGTTGTGCAACAATTATTGCGCTATTAAGATTCACCCTTGCACTGTTTTGAAGTTTTTTTTGTAGTATTTCTTCTGCGTTTTCAATCTGAAGTAACACAGCATTTTTCAAATTTTGAGTGTCATAACCTCCGTGAAATTCGAGCCGGAAATTATCGAACAATGCCCAATAGCCTGATTGTTGAAAATCGCTACGAGCACCTATGGTTAATGTATCACCGGCATTCAGCAAAATGTCAGAAACTGTTACATCGTAATATCTGTTAGCATTGGATAAAAGTGTTTCGGCCGCTGCCATTGTATTTACAAATCCGTTAAGAGAGCCTGTACTTGTATAACTTTGTTTGTAAATTGAACTGAAGCCAGCCTTCCGTTCTGCAAAACTATTGGCTTTAGCATAAAAAAATGCTGAAATTTTTTCAGTACCAGCCCTGTATGCCGCACCGCCATCATTTGTTTTGGGTCTTTCAAAACCCTGCGCTTTTAATACGTATTTTCCGGCAGGAAGTCCGGCAATTTTCTGATGCATATTGAAAGTACGCTGATAAAATTCCACTACCCGAAAATTTATTGTGCCAATACCCTTCCAACCATCGGGAGTGTTGTTGTCAAATCCTGGATTGATAATCATATATGTCATATCTAATGGATTCTCGGGGGTAGCATTTCTCAGTTTGTAATTATTTATCGCAATTTTCAGGTCGGCAATTGCTTTTAATACTTCTGTTGCCGATTGACTGTTTAAAAAACTTTGAGCGGTTTGAATTGCTGCTAAAAACTCTACGTCACCCTGGGTTTGGGGTTTGTAGAGCGAGGTAGCTTCATCTATTACTTTTTGAAGTTCGATAACATTTACCACATCTTCGACCTCGAAAAGTGAAAAATTATCATATCCCAATCTTCCACCAAGCCAGCGAAAGCGTGCAACAATAAAACTGTAGGCAGGATTTGAATTTGTAAATACAATTTCATTCCGTGTCCACGTACTTGCTCGCTCTACTTTTGCAAAATTCATCAGGATTAAGGGTTCGAGATTTGAAGTTTTATTGTTGGTTAGTGAAACTTTGCTCCATTCTTCGTTTCCGGCAACTGTGGCTGTGTTTTCATATTTAATGTGATAAGAGAAATAATATTTTTTCCCTGATGTGATGTTCCAACCGGTGCCAATTGAGCCTGCCGAGGCTGAACTTTCATTTTTTGTCCCTACCAGATATTTCGAATTCCCCATTCCTCCGGATGTCATTATTGTAAAATTGGTTGAGGTAAGCGTTGCAGCAGTAGTAGTAGCATCTGTCCAACCGGTAAAACCATTTTCAAATCCCGGATTTACAATCAGATTGGCGCTTTTCAGTTTATATTTTGCTCCGGATACAGTAATCGTATCACCTATATTTTGAGTAAAAAGCGCAAAATAATTTGCAGTAAAAAAATAAATTAACAGCTTAAATCGTAAATATTTTTTCATTCTTGTTTGATAAATAGCTTGACAGTTACAAAAATAGAAGAAATATCCATTTTTTCAGAGGAATTTATTCTCATTAAGGTGGAAAATGAACCATATCAAATTATTATCAGCACAAAATATTATTATTATCAGAAAAAAAATATCTATTTTAGCGTAATATTTTCCATAAAGAATTTTCCATCATGATTTTTTCATCTCGACATAAAGGCAACAGACTCCACAAATCCGGCAAAGGTTTGTACGAGTGCTGGATGAATTAGAATAGACCCCTAAATCCCCTAAAGGGGACTTCAGAGAGTGTAACCATTTAAGTTAGCTACACTACAATCATACTTTTACTATTTTAGCTTATTCAAAGATATTATATTATTCCCCTTTAGGGGTTAGGGGTCATTTATGGGCATCATCTTCGACATAAAGCGTTTTGCGGTTCATGACGGACCTGGAATTCGAACAACAGTATTTCTCAAAGGCTGTCCGCTGCGTTGTGCGTGGTGTCATAATCCCGAAAGTATCAGTACCGCAATTTGTGAAGTGCCCAAAACAGTGCGTATTGGCGACAAAACATTAACCGATAACGAAACGATAGGACACGAAATTTCGGTCGGGGAATTAATGCGCGAACTTGAAAAGGAAAAGATTTTTATGGATGAGTCGGGTGGTGGAGTAACTTTTTCGGGTGGTGAGCCGTTGATGCAACCTGAGTTTTTGTTCGAAGCATTAAAAGCTTGTAAAAATGCAGGAATACATACTGCTGTGGATACTTCGGGCTATGCTAAATGGGTGATTTTTGAAAAAATTGCTCAATTTACCGATAAATTCTTGTACGATTTGAAATTGATAGATGATGAACTGCACAAGAAATATACAGGTGTATCGAACAAAATCATTCTCGAAAATCTTAAAAAATTATCGGCAATAGGCAAAAATTTTAAAATACGAATTCCTTGTGTGCCCGATATCACAGTTACAGATGAAAACATTGCTCAAACAATTGACTTTCTTTGTAGTTTTGCAAATAAACCACTTGAAATCAATTTGCTTCCTTATCACAATACAGCCGCGCACAAATACGAACGGTTTGGGATGGATAATCAGTTTGAAGGAATTAAATCAGTATCAAAAAAAGAACTTGAAAATATAAAAATGTTATTTAGAAACGCCGGATTTAATACAAAAATTGGTGGATAAAAGTTTGTTTTTTATGGTTAACAAGGGACAAGCGACAAGGGACAAGCGACTTCCCAGTCGCTTGATATATAGTTGGGTTGAAGAGTTTTTTCAAGCGGTTAGGAAACCGCTTGTCCCTTGTAAACCGCTTGTCTCTGATAAACTTAGTTAAAATCAATATTCAACAGATTTAAAATTATTATTGATTACTTAAATTTTGCTTCGTAAAAAAACAAAAGGAAACAAAAAAATATGATTCCACGCATTCAACAACTCCGCGAACAAAGCCTTAGTGCCATAAACCGTATTTCGGCAGAGAGAGCTTTATTGATAACAGAATTTTACAAAAACCATGTGGCTTTTGGCGATAGCATTCCGGTGCAGCGTGCCAAATCGCTCGAATATATCCTGTCCAATAAATTCATCTGCATCAACGACATGGAACTGATTGTGGGCGAACGTGGTCCGGCTCCCAAAGCCACGCCCACATATCCCGAAATCACGGTACACTCGCTGCAGGATTTGGAGGTGCTCAATTCTCGCGAAAAAGTTTGGTTTCGTGTGGACGAGGAAACGAAAAAAGCTTTTGAAGAAATAATTATTCCGTTCTGGACAGGTCGTTCGAACCGTGACCGCATGATGGATGCCATGACCGATGAATGGAAAGATGCATACTCTGCCGGAATTTTCACTGAATTTATGGAGCAACGCGCACCTGGCCATACGGTGGCAGGTTACAAAATCTTTCAGAAAGGAATGCTGGACATTATGCTGGACATTGATCAAAGCATGGCTCAACTCGATTTTCTGAACGATCCGCAGGCTTTCGACAAAAAGGAAGAACTGAAGGCAATGAAAATTACAGCCAATGCACTGATAATTTTTGCCAATCGCCATGCTGACAAATTAGAAGAACTGGCAAATTCGGAAAGCGATGATGTCCGAAAAGCAGAACTTATAAAAATGGCACAGGTTTGTCGTCGTGTGCCTGCACATGCACCCCAAACTTTCCACGAAGTGCTTCAGCATTATTGGTTTGTGCATTTAGGCGTGGTTACGGAGCTAAATCCATGGGATTCGTTTAATCCTGGTCGCCTCGATCAGCATCTGAACCCGTTTTATCAAAAAGAAATTGCAGAAGGAACGCTTACAAAAGCGGATGCTGTGGAATTGCTTGAGTCGTTCTGGGTGAAATTCAACAACCACCCTTCGCCCCCAAAAATTGGCGTAACAGCGCAAGAAAGCAGTACTTACACCGACTTCTGTCTGATCAATCTCGGCGGAGTAAAACCCGATGGAACGGATGCTGTCAACGAAATGTCGTACATTTTATTAGATGTAATTGAAGAGATGCGGCTGCTTCAACCCAGTTCGATGGTACAGCTCAGTAAATTGAATCCCGACAGTTTTATCGATCGTGCAGTGAAAATTACTAAAACGGGTTTTGGACAGCCATCCATTTTCAATACCGATGCCATTATTCAGGAATTGCTCAATCAAGGAAAAAACATAGTGGATGCACGCAACGGTGGCGCTTCGGGCTGTGTAGAAACAGGTGCTTTCGGAACCGAAAGTTATATTCTGTGCGGCTATTTCAATATGCCAAAAATTCTGGAGCTTACTCTGCACAATGGCTTTGACACACGTACACAAAAGCAAATCGGACTGAAAACAGGCGAAGCAGCTGATTTTATAACCTTCGAACAGCTTTTAAATGCCTTTAAAATGCAGGTGGAACATTTTATCCGCATCAAAATTATTGGTAATAATACTATCGAAAAGATTTTTATGACGCATATTCCCACGCCTTTCCTATCGTTGATTATTGACGATTGCGTTGCAAAAGGCATGGATTATATTCAAGGTGGATCGCGTTATAACAGCAATTATATTCAGGGTGTAGGCATGGGTACTATGACCGATGCCCTGACTGCACTCCGCAAACATGTTTTCGATGATAAAAATATCACTCTTCCTGATTTTGTAAAAGCGCTTGAAGCCAATTTCGAAGGGTATGATGAGCTACTTTACAAACTGCTTTACAAAACGCCCAAATATGGAAACGATGACGAATATGCTGATGAACAATTAGTGAAAGTTTTTGATATTTATCACGATGCGGTAAAAGAACACCGCAGTCCGCGTGGCGCTGAATATCGTATCAATCTGCTTCCCACTACATGTCATGTTTACTTCGGCAGCGTGATGCACGCCAGTCCTGATGGACGAAAAGCAGGTCTGCCTGTTTCTGAAGGCATTTCGCCCGTACAAGGAGCCGATAAAAACGGTCCGACTTCAGTCCTTAAATCAGCAGCCAAAATTGATCATCTACATACAGGAGGAACGCTGCTGAATCAAAAGTTCAGTCCGAACTTTTTCGAAGACGAAACCGCCATACGTAAAGTCTCATCATTAGTGCGCAGTTATTTCCGCATGAATGGGCATCACATTCAGTTTAACGTAGTGGATGCAGAAACACTTCGCGATGCACAAAAGCATCCTGAAAAATACCGCAACCTGATTGTGCGTGTAGCCGGTTACAGCGATTATTTTAATGATCTGGGATTGGATTTGCAGAATGAAATTATTGAACGGACAGAACATGAAAGTGTTTAAATATAAGAATTTAAAAAACAGCTTGTCATTTTCGATTTTTATGACAAGCTGTTTCGTAATGTTTTAAGTATTTAAAGAAGATTCTCTTATAGTTTCTACTTCTTCCACCGTTTTTGGTTTTACTTTTGAGCCTAAGCGTCGAGCGCCGTTTTCAGTCATCATGTAATCTTCTTCGTTGCGAATGCCACCAAAATTGCGGTATTTCTGTACTTCATTCCAGTTTACAAAATCGTTAAAAATGCCTTCGCCTTGCCATTTATCCATTAATTCAGGAATAAAATAAATGCCCGGCTCAATGGTAAATACATGTCCCGGCTTCAAAGGTTTGGCAAATCGCAGCGATTTTAAACCAAATTGCGTACTTTTTGGCTCGCCATCGTACCCAACCCAAACTTCGCCAAGATTTTCCATGTCGTGCACATCAAGTCCCATCATATGCCCCGTGCCGCAAGGCAAAAATAATGCATGTGCTCCGTTTGAAATAATATCGTCAGTATTTCCTTTCAGCAAACCAAGGCTTTTCATGTTTTCAGTAATCGAACGACATGCAGCCAAATGTGCATTCCTGAAAGGCGCATTTAATTCTAAAGCATTTATCGCAGCAAAATGCGCTTCGAGGCTCATTTCGTAAATCAATTTTTGTTGCGAAGTAAACTTAGGATCAACTGGAAATGTACTTGAAAGGTCTCCGGCGTAATGACTTTCAATTTCTGCACCGGCATCTAATAAAAACAAATCACCGCTTTTCAGTACGTTGCCATGATAATGATTGTGCAATGTTTGCCCGTTGATGGTAGCTATGATTGGGAACGAAATTTCGCAATTGGCAGCCTGTGCAATTTCATAAACCCGTGCTGCAACCTGTGCTTCGGTAAGTCCCGGACGAACCATTTTCATGGCTGCTACGTGCATATCCACTGTTAAATCCACCGCACGTTCAATTTCAGCAATTTCTTCAGCGCTTTTTATTTCGCGTTGACTAACAACCGCCCGAATAAGTTTTAGCGAAGTTTTTCCTTCAATTTCAACCTGATGCAAGTCAAGCAATTGCTGTAACAGTAATTTGTGTTCAGCCCTGTAAGGGGGTAAAAAATGTATTTCAATCGCTCGCCTTTGTGCTTCGGAAATAATTTTTGCGAGTTCAGTTGTGGGAAGTACATGATTTATGCCACAATTTGCTGCGCGCTCTGCAATGGTAGGTTGCGGTCCCATCCAAACAATATGATCGATGGTATAATCGTTACCGAATATAATTTCCTGTCCCGAATCGACATTGATAAGCGCTGCCAAACCCGGAAAATCAATTCCAAAATAATACAGAAAAGTGCTGTCCTGACGAAAATGATAGCAATTATCGGCATAATTCATGGGACTATCGTCATTTCCCAAAAACAAAATTAACCCTGAACCGATTTTTTCTGCCAGCGTTTTACGGCGTTGAATGTAGGTGTTTGAACTAAACATGGTGATATTTACAAATAAGACATTTACAATTTACTTTTTTCAATCAGTTACTAAAAAGAATGATTGTCTTTTTTTTCACTACTAACCGACTAAACATCTGAGATAC
>CAYQWD010000014.1:0-10539 GCA_964420955.1 uncultured Paludibacter sp.
CAGGAGCAAATGCTACTATGGCATTCAACAGAATATCTGATCAGGAACGAGCTGCTTATTTTATTGAAAAAAACATTGTAGATGCTCCTACCGATTGGCTAAAAGAAGGATTAAATAAACATGGAATTTCAAATAACTATCAGTTAAGTGCATCGGGTGGCGATAAAAATTTGAAATATTACGTTTCAGGTAATTATACCGGCGAAGAAGGTGTTATGAAAAGAAGCACATACGATAAATATACTTTTCGCGCTAAAGTAGATGCAAAACTTTCGAAAAAAGTAACATTAGGTTTTAACCTTGCTCCAACATACACCCGTCAGGAAAGACCTGCAGTTGACCTTACGGACTACATGCGTTTTCAATCGTGGATGCCGGTTTATCACAGTCAAGCTACAGCTTCGTTCAAAGGGCTGAACGCAGGTGAATTTGCCCAGGTGCCTGATTTTTACTCCATAAATTTAAGCGGATATGGTTATAACAATGAAGTTTGGAATTTGCAAAGTGTTTCTCCATGGACTTCATCGAACCAAAATCCGGTTTCAATACGTGAGAAAACAAGTATTTTCAACGATGAATATAAGTTGCAATCGAGTATGTTCATAACTGTAGACATTACTCCCGATTTGCAATTCAAAACTGCCAATAGTGCATATTTTGCCTTGAAAGAATACAATAAAAAAGAACAAACATCTGCAAATAAGGCTGGTTTACCTAATATGTTGACTCGCCAATTGACCATGAAAACTGAATTGTTGACGGAAAACACATTGAATTACAACAAGAAAATAGCAGGTCATGAAATTGGCGGTTTACTTGGCTTTACTGCACAGAAATCTCAAAGTAAATTCAATCAAATTATTGCTACAAATTTTCCTGACGAAGAAATTCTTTCTTTCAACTATGCCAATGTGCTGGTAACTAATACTGCAACTACCGATGGTATAACATCGTATTATTTTTCCGAAGCTTTATTATCATATATTGGTCGTTTAACTTATGCTTATAAAGGCAAATATTTAGCCTCAGCCAGTTTTCGCGCCGATGGCAGTACCCGTTTTGCCAAAGGAAGACAATGGGGAACATTCCCTGCAGGATCATTGGGATGGCGTGTTTCAGAAGAAGGATTTCTGAAGAAATATGACTGGTTATCGAACTTAAAACTGCGTGCAAGCTGGGGTGTTACAGGTAACAATAATATTCCACAATATTCATACATGAACTCAATCAATGTCAACAATTATGTGCTCGGTAATGGAATAAAAGTTGCAGGCATGGCTGCTAACAACCCTGCATTAGGAAATAATGATATTACATGGGAACAATTGGAAGAATTGAACTTTGGTTTGGATATGGGATTTTTAAACAGCAAATTAAATTTGAGCGTTGAATATTACAACTCGAATACTATACAATTACTGCTGCAACAACCTGCAATGTATATTACAGGACACCAGACTTATTGGAACAATATTGGTAAAGTAAACAATCAGGGACTAGAATTTGAACTTTCAACTACCAATTTTACGAGCAAAAATTTTACTTGGAAAACTACGGCAAACCTATCGTTGAACAAAAACAAACTTCTTAATTACGGCGACAAACTTTATGAAGACAGATCGGGAGAGAGAAGCGAAATTTATCGCGGAAAAGTAGGCGACAAAGCCATTCAGTACTTTGGCTATAAGACTAATGGAGTTTATACAACCTACGAAGAAGTAGCTGCAGCAAAAGAATTGAAAGACCCAAATGGAAACATAATGGTTTATTCCAAGTTTACTCCCGTAGTTGGAGGCTTAAAAGCAGTTGATACAAATGGCGATTTTAAAATAAATCTTGATGATCGTATATTTCTTGGAAGCCCGCTAGCCGATTTCACATGGGCAATTACAAATACTTTCAATGTAGGAAATTTTGATTTGAGTTTTATGTTCCAGGGTGTTGAAGGTGTAGAGTTAATAAATGGAAATATTAATTATAACGAACACTTGCGTTACAATCGCGCTTATACTAACAACCGTTATGTGAGTCCAATGTTCCCTGGCGATGGAAAAACTGTGTATTTTAACACAACTCCTGGTGGTGATTTAATGTTGACCGACTATGCTGTAGAAAACGGTTCGTATGCGCGATTTTTCGTTCGGATATACTGTTGATAATTACATAGTAAAAAAATTAAAAGTTACAGGTATACGTGCTTATTGTTCAGCTCAGAATCTTTTATACTTCATGGCTTCCGGCTATCGTGGAATTAATCCTGAAGCAAGGAGAACTGGCGGGCTTTACAGCAATCCTTTGGTTGATGGATATCAAAGAGGTGCTTTCCCACTGAATAGAACTTATACAATAGGTGTAGACATTACATTTTAATTTTTAACTTCAAAAAGAATAACACATTAACTTCAATAGTTAATTAAAAATATAAGAAAATGAAAAATAAAATAATATCATTACTTGTTCTTTCAACAGCGCTGTTTTTGAGCAGTTGTGAGGACTTTTTGACCGACAAGCCCGAATCTGTATTGACTCAGGTAGATTTTTATACAACACCTACACGTATTAATTCCGGAGTTATCGGGTGCTATAACGGATTGGCTGCAGTTACTAATCTTGAGTGGAGATACACCGAATTAAGATCGGACAATGCCAATATGTCTCAAACCGGATCTGCATCGAACATAAACAGCGAAATGGCAGATTTGACTTTTTTCAGACCTTCCACAACATATCCTGAATTGCTTACATTCTGGTACACGATTTTTCAGAATATTTCAAATCTGAACTCGGTGCTTCCATCGGTTGCCGACAATAAGTATTTATCAAACGAAGCGTTAAGATCGCAATACGAAGCCGAATTGCTTTTTATAAGAGCCTTGCATTATTATAAACTTGTTAACTTGTTTGGCGATATGTTTAAAGTAACCACAGTTTTAGGTCCAAATGATGCAAAAAGACTTACTCGTCGGCCGGTTGCCGAAATTTACAATGAGATTATAATTCCGGATTTAATCAAAGCCGCCAATCAGGCTCCTGCAACCTACCCGACCGCCGAGAGGGGCAGAGTAACCAAATGGGCTGCTAAAAGTTTATTGGCAAAAGTATATTTGATGCTGGGTGGCGATGCTTATTTAACATTGGCAAAAACATTACTTGAAGAAGTTATCAATTCAAGCGGTCATACCTTGCTTACAGGTACAAATGCTTATGCAAACATTTTCAGTACAACAAATGAAATGAATCAGGAAATTATATTTGCAATTAGATACAAAGGTGGAGCCGACAATATCGGATCACCATTTTTCGGAACATTTGCTCCTTTGGGATCCGGTATAACCATAACAAAAGTAGGAACACCATTGGGATATAACAGCCCGACTTATGAGATTGCAAATTTATTCATGGAAAATCCTACTAACATACGCAGAACAACGTGCATCAACACTTTTGTGTTAGGATCGAAAACATATTATTATGTTTCAAAATACACCGATAACAATCAGACAGTTGCATTACAGGCTGAAAATGACTGGATTGAAATAAGAATGGCTGATGTGAAACTTTTGCTGGCTGAAGTTTTGGCTCAGGGTTCGGATCCCGATGCTGCACGTCCCATTGTGAATGAAATCAGAACAAGAGCCGGATTAAAAGCTTATATTAATTTCGCAGATAAAACTGAAGCTTTAGATTCGGTTTATCACGAACGCCGTATGGAATTAGCATTTGAAAATCATCGCTTTTTTGATTTATTGCGTATGAATAAATCGTACAATAATCCAAACAAAGCTATGGAAATTATGAAAAAACATACTTTCGAAACTGACTGGACAGCTTTTTACAGCACATATAATCCTATACCCACCCCGCGTGAAACCGATTTTATAAACGGAAGGCTTTTATTGCCTATCCCTCAATATGAAATTGATACAAATAACGAGATGGTGATTCCACAAAATCCAACTTATTAATTTTTTCAATACTAAAATCAATATGAAACACTTAATGAATAAAACATACATTTTTATTGTTGTTGTATTTTTAGGATTTACATTCAATTCTTGCGATGAAGAAACAACTGTAGTTCCAAAAACACTTGAACAATTCAAATCAGAAACAACTATCTATATCAATAACGAAATAGCTAAGGTAAATGCTTGTGTAATTGGTTACGATAAAGGTAATTTTAAGGCAACTTCTTCAGTAGCTCCTAATTATAACACTTACAAAAACAATTACCTGAATGCATTGAATGCTGCTATGGTTACTATTAATAAAGCTGATGTAACAATTGCCAGAGTAATTGCAGCCCAGGGAACTCTTACTCCAAGCGGTAAATTATTTAACGATGCACTTTGGATTTCCGATCGTCGTGCGCTGAATGATTTGGTGGTTTCGACAACTGCTCTTAATTCTGCAACTTTGGTAGGTACCGCAGTTGGCAATGTATCGCAGGCTGCAAAAGATGCCTTTGCCACTGCCATTTCTACGGCCAAATCGGCAAGAGACTCAGGTTTAACCACACAACGCATGGTTGACGAAGCTGTAACAAATCTTGAAGCCGCAAAACAAACATTTTTAAGTGCTATTGTAAAATAATTCCTGCTTTTAAAACAACTAGAATTTTTTTTTGTGAATTAATTGTATGACCGTAAGTCGTGCAATTAATTACATTTAATAAGATATAAAAATGAATATTAAATTAAATAGTAGAATTAATTTACTTTTAATACTTTGTTTAATTATTGGTACTACTTTGTTTGCAAAAAGTATAAAAGTAACAAATATCAGCCAATACAAGGAGGCTGTAAAAACATTAGTTGCCGGTGATTCTGTTGTACTTGCTAATGGAATTTGGAAAGATGCCGAATTGGTTTTCAAAGGAACAGGGAATAAGGAAAAAAATATTTACCTGACAGCAGAAACACCCGGAAAAGTTACCATGGAAGGTCAATCATGTCTGAGACTTTCAGGTGAATATTTGCATGTGTCTGGACTGGTTTTCCAGAACGGATACTCACCCCGTGGCAATGTGATTGAATTTCGCACCAGCTCAAAAGATTATGCCTACAACTCTACAGTTACTGAATGTGTAATTGATAAATTCAATAAACCGATGAAAGATTCATCAGACCATTGGATAGGCTTATACGGCAAAAAAAACACTGTAGAATATTGCTATTTGGCCGGTAAAACAAACGAAGGGCCAACTTTAGTGGTTTGGCCAAACGATGAAAATTCTATAAACAACGGTCATTTAATTTTTCGCAATTATTTTGGTCATCGTCCTCGATTGGGTTCTAATGGTGGTGAAACCATTCGTATTGGAACAAGTCATGTATGCATGAACAGCTCACGAACCATAGTTGATGGAAATTACTTCGAACGCTGTAACGGTGAAACAGAAATTATTTCGAATAAATCATGCGACAATATTTTTGTAAATAATACATTTTTCGAATCGGAAGGCAGTCTGGTAATGCGTCATGGCGACAGGGGAATTGTAGCAGGTAACTGGTTTATCGGGAATGGAAAAATATTTACCGGCGGAGTGCGAGTAATAAACGAGGGACATCAAATCTACAATAATTATTTCTATAAATTGCGAGGCGATGATTTCAGATCGCCATTGGCTGTCATGAACGGTATTCCGAATTCGGAATTAAACGGATATATGCAGGTTAAAAATGTAGTGGTGGCAAACAATACGTATTTTGATTGTAGTACTCCATGGGCTTTTGGAGTTGGATTTGGCGAGCGTAACCGCAATGCAAAACCTGAAGGAACTTTGCTGCTGAACAATTTAATTTATTCGCCCAACGAAAATGAATTGATAAAATACTATGATCAATCGGAGGGAATAAGATTTGACAACAACATCATGGTAAGCAATAAAGGTGTTTTAACAGTTAACGGCGGCGTTCAGGCTGAGGTATTTCATTCAGAAATTTTTGGAATAGAAATGGTTTATTCCAAAATAAGGGCAAAAAAACTTCCGTATGTTAAATTTGATATTTTGGGACAAACAAGGGGCGAAAGCGTTATTGGTGCATTTCAAAATAGTGGTGAAAAATCAGAGATACAAATTGCTACCTCGAAAAACTGTGGTCCGGAATGGTACAAAATAATTGTTGAAAAAGAAGTTCAGAAACCTAAAGTTGAGGGGAAAACCATTCAGGTAGCAGCAGGAATTGACAACCTCACCAAAGCATTGAAAAAAGCAAACGAAAACGATGTGTTTATCTTGAGTGAAGGCGAACATGTAATTACAAATAAAATAGCGATTGTAAAAAACATAACTGTCAGAGGCGCAGATTCAAAATCAAAACCGGTGATAAAACTGCAATCTTCCAGAGCCCATAACAGTTTCTTCGAAATAGGAGCGAGCGCTGTAGTTCGATTTGATGGTTTGGTTTTCGATGGCGATAAAAAAGCTGCTTTTCCGGCAAAATATATTTTTATCTCCGCTAAAGAAGGCGCATTTAATTATTCGCTTCATGTAAATAATTGCGAATTATTTGATATAAATGTTGAAACAGGCGCTATTTTCAAAGCCTACAAAGGTTCTATTGCTGATTCGCTTGTATTCAAAAATTCTGTTCTCCGTAATTCATTCAGGGCATTAAGCCTTGGAGACGAGAAAGATGATATTGGCAAATACAATGCTGAGAATATAATTCTCGACAACACTGTTTTCAGTAACATCACCCAGTATGCGATTGATTTCTATCGTGGCGGAAATGATGAATCAACTTTGGGAGGCAGCCTGAAAATTGATCATTGTGTATTTGACAACATAGGGGTGGATGATAAACAAACTATATTGAAACTTACCAATATTGTAAATGTGAAAATTTCAAATTCCATTTTCAATAATTGTTTGGCAAAAACAAGTGTTAAACTTTCGGGATTGAAAAATTCAATCAACTCATGTACCTTCAGTGGAAGCGCCAATCCAAAAGTTGAAAAAGGAGCTCAGTCAATCAACATACTTTTTGAAAGCCCAAAATTTGAGAAGAAAAGTTTTGTGCTTTCTGGCAAATCCAAACTGATAGGGAAAGCTACTGATGGAGGAAATATAGGGTTAAAATAAATTATTAATTTGGCGGAATTCAACCTGTATAACTACCCACGATTTCAAATTTAGTTTTTGTGGGTTAATCTTTGCAATTTTTTATTCCGGGCATATTTAAAAATCATGTATTCAAATTTAAATGTTAAATGGAAAAATTGATAAAAAAATGAATTTCATTATTAATACATAGCAAACAGAAAAAAAATCCTTCGGGTATTTACATTTTGCATTTTGTATTCACATAAATTCAATAAGTTTTTTAAAGTTTATCAAATGAAAAAGTATGGCTAAAAAGATTTTTATTTTGCTAATGGTTTTAAATTTCAGCAATTTAACTAAAATAAAATCTCAAAATAAATTTTCGGTAGCACAAGAAATAATACAGATTGAGAAGCCGCGAGTATTAAAACTGGCAAATCAGTTTTTGAAATAAAAACCTGTTACGGTAACAGCTAACAATTGTACTAGAAGCGCAGGAGGCAAACATGATTATTACTCCGAAGCCACATATTGGTGGCCTGATCCAATGAACCCTAATGGTTCTTACATCAGAATCGATGGTGTTAATAACCCTGATAATTTTGACGAACATCTCAATTCCTTAATACGGTTTTCGTGGATTACAGGAACTGAAACTTCAGCTTATTTATTGACAGGGAAAAGCAAATATGCTAAACATGCTGTAAAACACTTGAAAGCTTGGTTTGTAGATTCAACAACTTTGATGAATCCAAATTTGCTTTATGCACAAGCCATTAGAGGAGTAAATACAGGGCGCGGAATTGGAATTATTGATGCCATTTCGTTAATTGAAGTAGTGAAATCGGTTGAAATATTGCAGCAATCACCTTATTTAAGTCATGCTGATGCATCAAAAATTAAACTATGGTTCAGCTTTTTTTTGAAATGGTTAAATACGCATCAGTATGGAATTGATGAAATGAATGCAAAAAATAACCATGGAACATGGTGGCATGCACAAGTTGCAGCTTATGCAACATTCACCGGCGACCAGACAAGTTTATTGAAATGTCGGAAATTTTACAGCAATGAATTACTTGCCCATCAGATGGCGGTTGATGGAAGTTTTCCATTGGAAACCGCACGCACAAAGCCTTATGCATACTCTCTTTTCAATTTGGATGGTGCAGCCACTTTGGCAAGAATTATTGACTTATGGAGTTTTGAATTGGCTGATGGAAGAGGAATAAACAAAGCACTGAACTTTATAAAACCATACATATCAGACAAAAACACATGGCCTTTCCAAAAAGATGTATTGTATTGGGATGAACAACCAGGACGACGACCTTTTATGTTTTTTATGGCATTCATCCAGCAAAAACCTGATTGGGTCGATATGTGGAAAAATTGCAATGCCGATTTTCCGAGCGAAAAAAGCAAACGGAATATGCCTTTAAAAAATCCGATACTATGGATTGGATTAAATAAACCGGTAAAAAAAACATTATTTACAAATAAACAGTTATGAAACTAACTCCCAAACAAACATTTTTAACACTATTAACACTTTTATTTTCATTAAATGTATCAGGCAAAAATCCCGCTTGGCTTATCAATGCTGTTAATCGTTCAGAATCGCAATTACTGGCTGCTTCAGAAGAATTTAAAGATAAAAAAATGAACCCGCGAACCTATCAGCACGGCGAAATAGTTTTTGTTTCGATAAAAGATTGGACTTGCGGTTTCTTCCCAGGCTCGCTTTGGTATATGTACGAAATAACCAAAAATGAAAAACTGAAAAAAAGCGCTGAGTATTATACAGACCTGATTGAAGGAGTTAAAAACAGGACAAACACCCACGATTTGGGTTTTATGTTGTATTGCAGCTTTGGAAATGGCTATCGGTTGACTGGAAATCCTGAATATAAAAAAGTAATGGAAACCGGCACAAAATCCTTAATGACCAGATTTAATCCCAATGTTGGATTAATTAAATCGTGGGATGGACGCAAAGAATGGCAATATCCGGTAATAATTGACAACATGATGAACCTGGAGTTTTTGTATGAAATGGCTAAAATGTTGGGCAACGAGAAAATAAAATCCGCTTGCATTTCACATGCCGATAAAACACTTCAAAATCACTTCAGAGCTGATAACAGCAGTTTTCATGTGGTGGATTATGACAGTATTTCCGGCAAAGTTTTAAGTAAAGTTACCCATCAGGGATA
Organism: uncultured Paludibacter sp.; assembly: GCA_964420955.1. Lineage (GTDB taxonomy): Bacteria > Bacteroidota > Bacteroidia > Bacteroidales > Paludibacteraceae > Paludibacter. The sequence goes on from CAYQWD010000014.1 coordinate 9,265, forward strand.
TAGCCACAGTTCTTCATGGGCGCGCGGTCAAGCTTGGGGTTTTTATGGATTTACCATGATGTACCGCCAAACGAAAAAGCCAGAATACCTAGCACAGGCTCGAAAAATTGCCCATTTCATCTTCAATCATCCCCGTTTGCCTAAAGATAAAATACCATATTGGGACTTCGATGCGCCAAATATTCCCAATGAACCGCGTGATGCTTCAGCTGCTGCCATTTGTGCATCTGCATTAATTGAATTAAGTTCTTTTGTTAAAGAAAAAAATAATTATTTAACTACCGCTGAATCGATTCTTAAAAACCTCTCTTCGCCAGCATATTTAGCCAAAAAAGGAGAAAACGGTTTGTTCATTTTAAAACATTCTACCGGTAACTGGCCAAAAAATGATGAAATAAACACTCCATTGTCTTATGCCGACTATTTTTTTTTGGAAGCTTTGGCAAGATATATAAAAATTAAAAATATCAAATTCTAAACCATGTTATTATTAAAAGTCAAAACATTTGTCTTGCTGAGTTTTTTTCTTTGTTCGCAATTAGGCTTTGCCCAGGCAGTTCTTAATGCCGATGGACCTGGTGATACATTCGAGCTTATTAACAGTGTTTTTGCTCCTAATGGAGGAAATGTTGTTGAAAGCGCTGAATGCGCTCATCCAGAGTTTGGCCGACACATTGCCGAAGTATGGGATGAAGATTTGAAACAGTATGTTTTTGAATTTTATATACACGTTACGCCCGACAACGACCGCTGTATTGTTTTCGATAGGCAAAGAGTGGAAATTAAAACCTACGATGCTTCGCCCGCCCATTTAAAAGGAGTTAAAGGTGAAACCGTGGTGTACAAATGGCGATTTAAAATTCCCGCCGGTTTTAAACCTTCTTCAAGTTTTACTCATATACACCAAGTAAAAGCCGTTGGAGGCGACGAATCGGACCCGCTTTATGTTTTGACTGCCCGAAAAGGAAGTCCTCATAAACTGGAACTTAATTACTATCAGAGTTCAAGTTTAAATCAACAAAAACTAACACAGGTAAACCTCTCACTTTTCGAAAATACATGGGTGGAAGTAACCGAAAGAATTAAACTTGACAATGTGAACGGAACATACTCCATTGTAATTAAAAAAGTGAGTGATGGAACTACTTTGTTAAGCTATTCAAATAATAAAATGTTAACAATTCGACAAAATATTTTAAAATAATTAAAAAAATGTTATAATTTATGAAAGAAGCATAATTACTTTACAGAGTATAACGATGTAATTAATAGGTA
>CAYQWD010000014.1:10549-15656 GCA_964420955.1 uncultured Paludibacter sp.
AACAATTCGCGCTGACAATAATTTCGTTCGCCCTAAATGGGGTATTTACCGCAGCTTAAATACTCCTGCCGATTTAAGAGATGAATCTTTGCGTTTTGCATCCTTATCCATCGAGGAAGAATGGCCATCGTCAATCGGAAAAAATCCGGAAATTGATCAAACTAAATTGAAAATAATACCAAACCCCGCATGTTTGTCAGCCGTTGTAAATTATTCAATTGAAAAAGCCGGTAAATATAATCTTGATTTGTTAGGATTAAATGGTCAGATTCTTAAAAAAATAATGGAATCAGAAAATAAAAATCAAGGCGATTATAAGAAAACAGTCGATCTTTCGGAATATGAATCCGGAGTTTATTTATTGCGCTTGTCGGCGTATGATTATAATAAAACTGCAAGATTTCATATTATTAAACAATAAATTTATTCCTAAAATTGCAGATTTTGTTTGGAACTCATGAAGTGAGATTTTAAAATCGATTAATACAATTAAATTTCAGATTTTAAAAGCAAAATATTTCTAATATGAAAAGAGTTTCAACCCTTACAATTCTTTTTTTGTAAAAAATCATGGCAGCAAATTTATTTACTCAAGTTAAATAAATATCACACTAACTGACAGCAACTAATTTATAAGAACTGATTTCGGAAGCAATGGGTTGAAGTTAGTTCAACTGATGAAGGAAATCCGGAATTTTCTCAGGTTTGGGAAATGTAACTTTGCCTCTTTCTTGCAACGCTGCCGATGCTGTAGACCACTGACGTGTATTATTATTAAGGTGAGGCTTAGTGTCAAATCGGATTTGACATAGAAATTTCGTATAAGAACGGTTGATCAATTTTTGCATTGCGAAAATGCATGACATCGAATTTCAAAAAAAGAAAAAAACCGAAATAGCGAAAACTCTTATACTGTTTCTGAAAAAATAAATGTACTATAATAAGTTTTCATATTATGAAAAAAATTGCATTCAACTTATCAGTTTTATTTGTTTTTGTGCTGAATTTATACGCAGAAAATAATATTCCTTCCAATAAAGTGCTACCAAACCATGAATTAGCACAATATTTAAACACAGAAGTAAAACTGCAATTTGGCAAAAAGAAAATTACCGAGAAAATCCTTGCGAAATATTTTCGTCAAAAATTTTCGGAACGTTTTTTTTACGATTGGCGTACTTTCCCTCAAAGATTTGATTTGTATAATCAACTTTATAAAAGCAAAAAGGGACATGCCGAAAAAGCAGCCGATCATATTCAAAAATTTGCAGCCAATACTCCATGGTTACTGCCTTTTAATTACCTGAACGGCGAAAAAGTGAATGCGTATGCAATTCGTCATTTAGCGCGCCAGCACAAAATGGTGGATGTTGCTTTTACTTATTTCTACGAAAACAAAAATCCACTATATCTTAACTATTTTATAAATCAGCGAAATTCACTGAATCAAGCTCTGGAAACCGGAAAATACGAAAGTGTTAAAAATGGGAACGGTGTTTTTGAAGTTTTTCATTCCGGTTATCGTATTTTAAACTGGCTTACGATACACAATATGTTTATAGGCGAAAGCTTATACAACGATAGTGAACAACTCATAACCATTGCCACTTTGTTACAACACGGAGCCGACTTGTATAAAAATAATCCCACTTACAAACCTGGCAACCATCAAACCCGAGGTATGTCGGCTTTAGCTATGATTTCAATTCTGTTGCGCGATTTTAAAGGAACTGACTTGTGGTACAAAAGAGCAATGGCAATTCTTGGCGAACATTTGGCTAAGGAAGTGAACAATGATGGCTTTCAGTTCGAACGAAGCGTACATTATCATATAAGCGATATTGAAAATTACTTTTATGTGTATCAACTTGCAAAAATCAGTAACACTCCTATCGAAAAGGTATGGGAGGAAAAACTTAAATCGATGTTTACCGCATTGGTTAAAATAGCTTTTCCTGACAAAACTGCTCCAGTTTTGCAGGACGATACAGGAAGCAAATGGGCAGAAAGTAATGAAATTTCAGGTATTCTTACGCTTGGTTATTTGCTGTTTAAAGATCCGGAAATGGGATATTTTGCCGAAAATAAGGTTGACAAATTCACATACTGGTTTTTGCAGGATAAACAAATGAAGGATTTGACCACAATTAACAAAACCAAACCGAAATACGGTTCGGTATCGTTCCCCGACACTCATTATTACATAATGCGCGAAGGCTGGGAAAAAGACAACAAAATGATGATTATAACTGCAGGGCTTGATAAATATAAGCCCGATCACCAGCATGGCGATATGTTAGGTGTAGAAGCCTATGCCAACGGTCGGGTAATTTTACCCAACTATCAAGTTAGTTACTCGCTGCCCGATTTTGAATTTTTTAAAAATTCGATGGTGAAAAACGTGGCGCTGGTCGATGATGAGTTACAAGGAAAAAACTGGGCTTTGAATAAGGGAGAAAGCGGATTTGGTAAATTTCAAAAATTACCGCAACCTAAAACCATTGCATGGAAATCTGAAAATGAATTCGATTTTTTTGCAGGTTTCCACGATGGATTTGAAAATATTGGCGTAAAATATTCTCGCCAGGTTATTTTCGTAAAAAACGATTTCTGGATTGTAAAAGATAATTTCAATGCAAACAGTAAGCACGATTACAAACAAGTGTGGCAGGGCCATTATAATTTAATTAACAGAAACTTGCTGCAAACATCATTCGAGAATAAAAGTTATTGTGATATTTTTCAATTGATAGATGTTGATTCTGTTTCGCAAAGTGGTTCAAGAGGGAAAAAATGGTCAGTTGTTTCGAAATCTGCTATCGGAAATTTCAGTTTTATCACTTTAATACATCCTTATCAGTTAAATAAAAAACAATTGATGCAAGATAATTTTAGTAATTATATATCCGTTAACAACTGGATTGTAAATAATTTACCTTTTAAAGCTAAAGGAGAAAATCTTACTTCGTTCAGCAATAAAAATCAGGCATATATTTTCAATTTGAATGAATTGGAATTAAATAATTTTGATGTAAATTTTTTACAAAATGTTGACATTTTTGTTAATTTTCAGGCAAATGAGATCTTATTATATTCCCTGTCAGATAAAACTTTTCAGATGAAATTGATTAAAAAAAATAATAACTACACTGAAGAATTATTCATTTTCAATCCCGCACAAAAGTTAATTTTGAAATAGTATTGAAATCAAATTTGATATTTATGGAGTTTTTATCATTCCATAAAAATTAATATTTTTCCCAAAAAGCATATTTTACCTGAATATTGATACTCAAAATTTATGTTTTACAACATAAAGAAGAATTTTTTCTTAAAAATATTTCCAATTTCAATTCAGATACATTATCTTTGGTCGACCAAATTATTGGTTGACCAATTGTATAGTTAATTAATAATCAAAGTAATTGATGAAACGGATATTTAAAATTGGAATTTTATTGAACTTGCTTCCGTTATTTTTATTGGCACAAACTGCTATAAACACTTCATTCGAAAGCAATGAGAATTACAATTTAGGCAATATTCACAATCAGAACAAATGGACGGTAACCAGCGGTCAGGCAACAGTTACGAATATATCCGATTATGCAAAATCAGGGTTGCAAGGTCTTAAAATTTCATCAACAAGTACAGCCGTACAAACCGAACATATTTCATACACTTCAACACAAGCAGGACTCAGTGGCGATGTGTACGTTGATTTTTATATTAAATTTAAAACACTTCCATCTTCTTCAACACCCTTTGCAGTAACTGGTTACGACTTGGGATTGAGCACGCACCGTAGTTTTATGATAGAATTTTTGAGTACTGGAAAAATAAAAATTTTTGATGGGAGTTCAGGCTATGGAACTCAGTTTGATTATTCGATTAATACATGGAAGCGTGTTACTGTAAAAATTGATAATGTTGGAACAAAATGCCAGTATGCTTTGGATGGAGCTGTTATTAACAAATTGTTCGCTTTCAGGGAGATTAAAAACAATGCTACAGTTTTCGATTACAATTCAATCCGTTTTTCGATGAACACAGGCATTTCGGATGTGGCACTTGATGACATTTATGTAGGTTCTACTCCTGTAGCTGGTATAAACTTTCAAACCACCTCTGCCGATCGCACAATTAATGTAACTCAACCTTCATTTGGAACAATAACCTTATCGCCTTTAAAAAGCATTTATCAACTGAACGATGTAGTTAGTGCCTCAATATTAGTACCCGAACATTTTAAATTCAGTGGTTGGACAGGAGATTTATCGGGTACCGATAATCCAAAAACCTTTACGGTTGATAAAAATTTAAATATTGGTGCAACTGTAGTTGTCGATCCGGCAAACCCACCGGCATCATTTACTATAACTGTCAATCAACCTGCTGTTGGAGGAACCATAACTTTATCGCCCGTTCAAACAACTTATTACATTGGACAAACCGTTACTGCAACGCTGAATTTACAATCAGGATACAAGTTCGAAAGTTGGACCGGAAGTTTCTCAGGAACTGCAAATCCGAATACCTTTGTTATAAACGAGAATGTAATTATCGGTGCATCAATTTCAGAAATTCAGGTAAATCCGAAAGTTATAACTGTTACAACCCCAACCAATTTTAAAACAGCATTGACGGTTATGAATCCCGGCGACACAGTTTTGGTGATGGATGGAACTTATAATTTAGGTGGTGTTACTATCAATAGAAGTGGAACAACATTAAATCCTATTATTATTAAATCAATGAATCTGCACGGAGCTATTGTAACGGGCAGTTCAAATTTTACATTATCACAAATAAGTAATGTAACAATCGAAGGTTTTAAAATAGATATTGAGCCCAGAAGCACAATATTTAAACTGGAAGGTTGCAGCTTTGTAAGAATTACACGTAATTGGATGAAAATGGCTAAAACTAGCGATACACAGACTTCAAAATGGATTACTATAGGTGATATTTGGGCAAATGAAGTTTGTAACAGTCATCACAACCGCATTGATCACAATTTATTTGATGGCAAATATGATGGAGGAGCGTGGCTTATTATAGATGGCAGTCATGGGGCTGTGCCTGATATTTCGAAATATGACCGTAT
>CAYQWD010000014.1:15684-15955 GCA_964420955.1 uncultured Paludibacter sp.
CACACCACGTGTAACCAATGAAAAGGAAACAATTCGTGTTGGTGTAAGCGATTTAAGTATGAAATCGGCATTTTGCACCATCGAAAACAATTTATTTGAAGATTGCGATGGAGATCCTGAAATAGTTTCGGTAAAAAGCTGCGATAATATTATCAGGAATAATACTTTTAGAAGATGTTTGGGTACTCTAACATTGCGCCACGGATTTAACAATATTGTGGAAGGTAATTATTTTTTCGGCGAAGGAAAAACAGCTTTTTTTGAAGGAAAT
>CAYQWD010000015.1:0-15656 GCA_964420955.1 uncultured Paludibacter sp.
TGCAATCTGGTGGTAGTTTATGAAGGTTTGCACACTTATGGCGGTATGACCGGGCGCGACATGGAAGTACTTGCAATAGGCATAAAAGAAAGTGTGCAGGACGATTATATGCGTTCGAGAATCGGACAAGTTCGTTATTTGGGAAATTTACTAACTGATTGGGGCATTCCAATTACACTTCCTGTTGGTGGTCATGCAGTTTTTTTGAATGCCCGCAAATTCTATGAACATATTCCACAAGATGAATTTCCGGCTCAAACACTCGCAGCAGACTTGTATCTCGAATCGGGAGTACGCTCAATGGAACGTGGCATTGTCAGTGCCGGACGAAATAAAGTAACAGGCGAAAATTATCATCCAGCACTTGAATTGACAAGATTAACAATTCCACGTCGTGTTTATACGCAAGCACACATGGATATTGTAGCCGAATCGGTTAAAAACTTATTCGATATGCGCGAACAGAAAAAAGGTTTGAAAATGGTATATGAGCCACGTTATCTTCGATTCTTCCAGGCTAAGTTTGAAAGATTGAAATAGCTGCAGATATCTTTGGCATATTTATCAAATAGTTTTCGATAACAATAGTTCGTTATAAAAAATATTATTGTGAACGTAAAGATGGGAGAATGCAAAGACCCAAAGGAAAACTTTTAAGTATTCTTCTGCGCGCCCTTTGGATGTTAAACTGACATCAAATTAAGAGTGGAATTCATACATGTTCCACTCTTTCTTATACTTACACAGGCATGAATTTTTGTAACTTCCTATTTAAAACGTTCGAACAAATGCAATTTAAGTCTCAATTTATCAAATAATCATTATTGATTTATATCGATGAAAATTTTGAAAACATAAACTGATATTTTTTTAAATTAATAACTATATTTACACCCAAAATTAACAAGCATTTAAAAAAAGAATAGTATGTTACACAAACCTGCTGTAATTCACGAAGAAGATTATGCATCAAAAAGAAAAGAAAAGTTAGGCGTTAAACTTTTTTTTATCTATTTAATTATATATGGCGGATTTGTAGCAATCGGCTTAATAAACCCCGATTTGATGGGGGCAAATATTTTGGGAAAACAAAATGTAGCAATAATTTACGGCATTGGCTTAATAGTTTTAGCCATTGTAATGGGCTTTATTTACAATTATAAATGCACCAAAATGGAAGATGAAATGAACACAAAAAAAGAAGAAAAATACAATGATTTATAATGTGTCAATTTGGGTAATAATTGTATTTGTAGTTTTTGTAACAATTGTAATAGGGTTGTCGTTTTATTTCGCTCGTAAAACAAAATCGGCTGCAGGATATTATGCTGCAGGTGGAACCATTCCTTGGGGAATAAACGGAATTGCATTTGCAGGTGATTACTTATCAGCAGCTTCATTTTTGGGAATTTGCGGAATGATAGCTTTTTCGGGCTTCGATGGATTTTTATATTCTATCGGATTTTTAGCCGGTTGGGTTGTTGCTTTATTTATAGTTGCCGAGCCACTTAAACGACTCGGCAAATTTACTTTTGCCGATGCCTTGGATTCAAAATTCAATTCGAAATCCATTAAATTAACAGCAGCAATCAGCACTTTGATTGTTTCGATATTTTATTTGATTCCCCAAATGGTTGGTGCAGGCGATTTGGTTGTTCCATTACTGGGTTTGCCACACTGGTTGGGTGTTGTTATAGTTGGTTCAATCGTAATTTTGATAGTTGCCACTGCAGGAATGACATCCACAACTTATGTACAATTTATCAAAGGTGGATTATTAATCATTTTTTCGTTGATTCTGGTAAGCTCAATACTTTTTAAAGGATTGGAAAAAAAGAACGAAAAAAATTATCATCAATTTATCAAAATAGGGGCTGTTTTAGAAAATGAGTTAATTAAATCGATTTCAGATAGTTCATATAAAATTATAACTCAAAAAAATGTTGGCAGTTCTGTTTTTGTAAAACTTGAAAAAAACAATATTTATCGTTGGTTTAAACTTAACAAATCAAACGATTTATATAATTTAGAGGAAATGTTGTCCATTACCTCCTCGACCAATGGAATTACATTATACAATGGCGAACCCAAATCAGCAGGAAAATTTTTTCAGGTAGGACATTTAAGTAAAATTATTGTTGATGGCAAAGAAGTTGACAAAACTGGGACTCTGGGTCCTTTTGAGTTTTTGAGTACATTTGAAAACTGCGAATTGGTACGGTTTTCAAAAACAAGTTTTGATGATTATGGCGAAAAAACTACAGTTTATTATCAAAATGTAACTTCGGGCGAAGATATGATGAAACCAGGATTAAAATATAAGTTATCAAAAAAAACAGGGGCAACTCTATGGGATAAACTTAATTTCCTTTCATTGATGATCGCATTATTTTTCGGAACTTCAGCGCTTCCACACATCTTAATCAGATACTATACTGTACCAAGCCAACGCGATGCCCGTAAATCCACAATTTTAGCAATAGCAGCCATCGGGTCATTTTACATTTTAACTCTTTTTATGGGCCTGGGAGCATCAATAAATGGCGTACTCGATGTTGAAAGTGAAAATATGTCAGCGCCACTTTTGGCAAAATATTTTGGTTTAGGACTTTTTGCATTAATTTCAGCTGTAGCTTTTTCAACTGTTTTAGGTACAGTGAGTGGTTTAATTGTCGCTTCATCCGGGGCTATTGCACACGATATTATGGACAAATATATGAACATGAAAATGAGCGATAATACAAAAGTCAGAGCAGGAAAAATTTCAGCAATATCGGTTGGAATTATTGCTATTTTATTAGGTATTTTGTTTAAAGGCATGAATGTTTCGTTTTTGGTAGGTTTAGCGTTTGCCATAGCGGCATCGGCAAATTTACCGGCTATTATATTCTTGTTATTCTGGAAAAAAACTACTGCAAAAGGTATAGCATGGTCTATTCTAACCGGTATTGTATCATCAATCAGCATAATATTACTCTCACCAACAATGTACGAACGGTATGGTTTAGCGCCTGCCGATGCACTGATTCCGCTTGACAATCCAGGAATTATATCGATGCCGCTGGCAATCATTGTGCTTATTGTAGTGTCATTAACAACACAAAAAAAAGTAGAAACACCACAAGTTTAATTATTTGGCAGGTTTTTCATTATTGAATCTACTCCGAAAAGTTAAATTTCAATGCTATCCTGCTGGCTCGAAGTGTCGGGACAGGATAGCGTTAATAAATTTAAACTTTGGTTTATCAGAGTGGACACAATATTCTAAAGATTTTCAAAAAAAAAATAGTCTATTTACAAGACAAAAATTTATATATATATGATTTTGAAGAAAATAAAACGCTGATATACACTGATTAAACGGATTTTAAACGGATTTTGATCTCGCCTTTGGCGGGTTGATTTCAGTTACTTATCTTAATCCAATCTTGCTTGCAAGATTTAATCCGTTTGATCTCGGATACCGAACGACCGCTATTTGCGGTCTGTCGGGTAAATCTTAATTTGGATTTTTTTCCACTTTACAACACTTGCTTGCAAGATTTAATCCATTTGGTCTCGGATGCCGAACGACCGCTATTTGCGGTCTGTCGGGTAAATTCTACATCAGTCTTACGATAGCTATCGGAATCTGCGTTCTATTTTTTGTCAAGTACCAAGAAAAATAGTTTCGGGATTATAAACATCATTTGAATTCAACAACACTGATGCAGACATTGAGAAGCATTGAGTTCATAATGATTACAACTTTGAGATTTTAAAATAAATTGATATAACAAAAATATTATTAGAACAATGAACAAAAAAGTATTATTATTAGCTTTGATATTGGTTGTGAATTTTTCATTTGCACAAGATCAAAAATTTGGAATTCAATTCAATGGATTTGTAAAAAATGATTTTTTTTATGATAGCCGACAAACTGTGAGTATTCGGGAGGGACATTTTCTGCTTTATCCCATGGGCATTTCCAATGATGCTGTCGGAGTTGACATGAATGCAAAACCAAGTTTTAATTTTTTATCAATCCAAACTCGACTAACAGGAAAAATCACAGGCCCTGACGCCTTTGGCGCCAAAACATCAGGTGTAATTGAAGCAGATTTTTTTGGTAACGAAAATGCAAATTTTGTCGACAACAATGGTTTCAGACTGCGACAAGCAATGGTAAAGCTTAACTGGAAAAAAAGTGAACTGCTGTTTGGTCAATATTGGCATCCGATGTTTATTCCCGAGAATTTTTCAGGAGTAATCAGTTTCAATACCGGCGTGCCTTTTCAACCTTTTTCACGGAATCCACAAATACGTTATTCGTATTATTTTGGGAATCTGAAATTTGCTACTGTGCTGAGCTCGCAGCGTGATTTTACAAGTCCGGGCGGATCTTTATCACTGCGAAATTCACTTCAACCCGATGCAAATGTTCAATTGATGTATCATACTAAAAACGAAATGGAAAAAAAAGAATTTTTAGCAGGATTCAACATCGGTTATAAAAAATTAGTACCACGTACAGTAAGTGAAGTTGCAGCAAATAAATTTGTTGTCGATGAATCCGTTTCGGGTATTTCAGGAACTGCATTTATGAGAGTCAGAATTCCGGAACTAACTTTTAAATTTCAGGGCGTTTACGGTCAAAATCTTTTTGACTTAACAATGATGGGCGGTTATGCTGTCAGCGAAATTGCAAACGCTACAACGGGACAAAGAAATTACAATCCTACCAATAATTTATCGGGGTGGGCTGAAATTATATCGAATGGCAGTAAAATTCAATACGGAGTTTTTGCAGGTTATACCAAAAATTTGGGAGTTGCAAGCGCCATTCTTTCTTCAACCACAAGCGATTTGCTCACTTCAGCTGCTACTATTAGAGGCTATAATATTGCATCGGTTTATCGTGTATCGCCGCGAGTTGTTTTCATCTCCGGAAAGTTAAATTTTGCCACTGAAATGGAAATGACATCGGCGGCTTATGCCACACGCGATGCAAATAAGAATTTGAATATTGACTCGAAAGGTGTTGTAACCGAAAGTGAAAATGTTACAAATTATCGATTATTATTTTCGGTAATTTATAATTTTTAAAACAAACCGACTACTTTGTTTTACATATAAGTAAACTCTGCTGAAAAAAATTTAATTGCCTGAAATAATGCAATTTAATACAAAATTACTTGAGTTCATTCACATTAATATTATAACCACATATAACATTTCAGCTTAACAACACTCAAGGTTTTTAACATGTGTTCGGGAAAGTGCTTTTTGCAAAAAAAGTATTTGTAATATTTAAAAAATTACATTACTGACCGTTAAAAAATAGTTTGAATTAATCTTTTTAGCGTGTTAAATTCCTCACTATGTTCGGAATGACAGTCAATCAATAAGATAGGTTTTTTGGAGGAGGCAGGTTCAATACAAAATGCAGTCATTCAGAGCGAAGCGAAGAATCTAATGATTTTTAACGTACAACAATAATACAGTAAATGTAATTATTTCGTTTTCAAGAAATTCTTAAAAATTGATTGTTCAAATTCCTTGCTCTATTTTTTTTTAATTATTATCTTTGCAGGTGGATTTTTTTGGGTAAATTTCTTTTAAAATATTTTTATATATTTCTGAATTGCTGACATTTACATCAATATTTATTTACTATTAGAATAAAAAATTTTGAAAATTGACATAGATAATATTTCTATCGCTGATGATAACCAACAGGTAGAAGTTACAGGAGCTCGCGTTCACAACCTGAAAAATATTGATGTAAATATTCCACGCAATGCTCTTACAGTGATTACCGGACTGAGCGGAAGCGGAAAATCTTCGCTTGCTTTCGATACAATTTTTGCTGAAGGACAACGCCGCTATATCGAAACTTTTTCGGCTTATGCACGCACTTTCCTTGGCAATATGGAACGACCGGATGTGGACAAGATAACAGGATTAAGCCCCGTAATTTCCATCGAACAGAAAACTACCAACAAAAATCCCCGTTCAACGGTTGGTACCACTACTGAAATTTACGATTTCCTGCGTTTACTTTTTGCACGGGCAAGCGAGGCATACTCATACCTCACTGGTGAAAAAATGGTAAAACATACCGAAGAACAAATAATTGATTTGATATTACAGAATTATGATGGAAAAAAAACCTATTTGCTTGCACCTGTTGTGCGGGGAAGAAAAGGTCACTACCGCGAACTTTTTGAACAAATACGCAGGAAAGGTTTTGTATGGGTACGCATTGACGGCGAACTGAAAGAAATAACGCACGGACTTAAGGTCGATCGTTATAAAATTCATGATATCGAAATTGTTATTGACAAGCTTTCGGTGAGCGCTAAAGACCGTCATAGATTGAAACAATCTCTTGAAAAAGCAATGCAACAGGGAAATGGCATTATTATGCTGCTCGATGTAGAAACCGATGAAGTACGATATTTTAGTAAATCTTTAATGTGTCCGTCAAGTGGAATTTCGTACGATGAACCCTCGCCCCATCATTTTTCTTTCAATTCGCCGCATGGTGCTTGCCCGCACTGTAAAGGATTGGGCTATGTAAACATGATAGATATGGAAAAAATTATTCCTGACCGAACATTGAACATATACAACGGAGGAATAAAGCCACTCGGAAAACATAAAAATTCAACTATCTTCTGGCAAATTGAAGCCATTTTGGAGAAGTATGACTGTACTCTGAAAACACCTTTGGAAAATGTTCCCATAGAAGCGATTGATGAGATTATGAACGGAACTGAAGAAAGATTGAATATCAAAAATCATTCGCTTGGCAATTCAAATTATTTTCTGAGCTACGATGGAATTTTGAAATATATTGAAATGCAGCAGGAAAATTCTGCATCGGCAACCGAACAAAAGTGGGCGAATCAGTTTTCGAAAGAGATTAAATGTCCGGAATGTAATGGGCAGCGTCTCCGAAAAGAATCGCTGCATTTCAAAATTCATGATAAGAATATAGCTGAACTTGCAAGCATGGATATTTCAGAATTAGTTGTTTGGTTTGCTGAAACTGAAAAACACCTGAATGAAAAACAAAAACTGATTGCAACCGAAATTCTGAAGGAAATTCGCTCACGGCTTCAGTTTTTACTCGATGTTGGTTTGAGCTATATTTCGCTCAATAGAAGCTCACAATCGTTATCGGGAGGCGAAAGTCAGCGCATAAGACTTGCAACACAAATAGGTTCACAATTAGTGAATGTACTTTATATACTCGATGAACCAAGCATTGGACTCCATCAGCGCGATAATTTACGACTGATAAACTCTCTTAAACAATTGCGCGATACCGGCAATTCAGTAATAGTAGTTGAACATGACAGGGAAATGATGATTTCTGCCGATTACATAGTCGATTTGGGACCCAAAGCAGGACGGTTGGGTGGTGAAGTAGTTTTTGCAGGTTCCCCTTTTGATATGTTGAAAGCCGACACTTTGACATCGGCATATTTGAACGGAAATAAGCAAATAGAGACGCCGGAAAAAATACGCAAAGGAAATGGAGCAGTAATAAGTTTAAAAGGTGCACGGGGCAATAATCTGAAAAATATTGATGTAAATTTTCCTTTGGGAAAAATAATTTGCGTAACAGGCGTTTCGGGAAGCGGAAAATCGACTCTAATAAACGAAACCCTGCAACCAATACTCAGTCAGCATTTTTACCGTTCACTAAAAGATCCGCTCGAATACACCAGCATTGAAGGAATTGAAAATATCGATAAAGTGGTAGAAGTGGATCAGTCGCCAATTGGACGTACGCCACGCTCAAATCCTGCCACTTACACTGGAGTTTTTTCTGATATTCGGAATCTATTTGTTACACTGCCCGAAGCAAAAATACGAGGGTATAAACCCGGGCGTTTCTCGTTTAATACGGCTGGCGGTCGTGTGAAGTTTGCGGCGGAAATGGTTATAAAACCATAGAAATGAATTTTTTGCCTGATGTGTATGTGCCTTGTGAGTCTTGCGAAGGAAAACGTTATAATCGAGAAACGCTTGAAGTTCGTTTCAAGGGAAAATCAATAGCCGATGTACTTAATCTCACCATAAATCAGGCAGTGGAATTTTTTGAAAATCAAACTCAAATCCTTCATAAAATCAAAACGTTGCAGGATGTGGGATTGGGTTATATCAAACTCGGACAATCGAGCACAACACTTTCGGGCGGCGAAAGCCAGCGCGTAAAATTAGCAACAGAACTTGCTAAAAGAGACACCGGCAAAACACTTTACATACTCGATGAACCAACTACCGGGCTACATTTCGAAGATATCCGTGTATTATTAAGTGTACTTAACAGGTTGGTGAATAAAGGAAACACTATTATAATTATCGAACATAACATGGATGTAATTAAAACAGCCGATTATATTATCGATATAGGACCTGAAGGAGGTGCCGGAGGTGGAAAAATTATCTGCACCGGAACACCTGCCGAAATTGCTGCTTGTGAGCATAGCGAAACGGGGAGATTTCTAAAAATGGAGATTTAGTTTTTTTTGTAATTTTGATCACATCCTGTTATACATTAGTATTCAAGACATTAATACGTAAGAATTTAATCAATAAATAAGTACAAAAAGTTTATTATTGTATAGCCAACAATTATATTTTTTAGTTCAATCCACACTTCAATTATTTGTCATCCATATAAGAAAAATATTGTATCTTTGATTTTAATTTCAATTTAAAACTTACTTCACAGAAACTAAATATTATTTAATATGCCAGGTATTGTAAAGACATTTCTTTTTGGTGTGGTTGCTTTTGTAATTTTTACTGTTATTGCGGTATTTTTGAAATATATTTCAGGACAATTACCAGTAGAAGGTGCGTTTCTTGGAATTTTTACGCAAACCGATTTACTACTGGGTTTAGTAGTAGCCATAGTAGTAACATTTTCGCATGAACGGAAAAAAAATCTGAAGAAATAATCAAAAATTTTTAAGAATAAGATTACATATTTTTCTGAATGCAACAATCCACCATAAAATATATAATTCAATTTCTTGCAGGTGAAAGTATATCATCCGATGTAGTGAATCAGATTGGCTATACATCGAATGTTGATGAATTTGCAAATTATAAACTGGTTATAAAACCTTCCGGTTTTTTCAATGAAGATGTTTTCGGAACAGAAAAATCGTTGCCGGTTTTGCCACTGAAAATCTGGGAAGAGCTTCCAATTTTGTTTGGCGAACCAACGACAGAAAATGTAGGTGATACAATAATACTACACGCCGATTTAGTTGCATCGGCATTTTTCTTGCTGAGTCGTTACGAAGAGTTTATTCGAAAAAATATTCGTGATTTTAACGGACGTTTTCCTGGTAAAGAATCAATAGCTTTTCGTGCAGGGTTTATCGACAGACCTCTGATTGATGAATATACTCAGCACTTACGCAAATTTCTATCTCTGGCAGGTTTTGAAATTCCCGAAACCGAAAAGCGCATACACAAAATTTATCTTACACATGATGTTGATAATGTATCCCATTTCAGAAATTTAAAAAGTCTTGCAGGGGCATTACTCAGGGGCATAAAAAGACGTAAAGAAGCAGCAAGAGCTTTGAAAAGCTTTTTTGGAGGACTTCGTTTCGATCCGTGGTACACTTTTCCTTTTCTTTATAAAATTAACAGCGATCTGATACAAAAAATAGGCGCTGAGCGTTGCGAAACAATACTTTTTATGCGTTCGAGTACATCCCGTTTCAAAGAGGATAAACCGATTCCTAATTTAATACACCCCGATTATCAGCGTTTGATAAATTATTCAAAACGCAAAGGTGTAAAAATTGGATTACATGCCAGTTTTGCATCCGGAATAAATCCTGAAATAATAGCTGATGAAAAGAAAAGACTTGAACATCATGCTAAAATTACAGTATGTTGCAACCGTCATCATTACCTGAATACCCGCGAACCTTTTGATATGATAGCACTGCTTCATGCCGGTATAACAAACGATTTTTCTATGGGTTATGCCGATATGGCCGGATTTCGGTTAGGCACATGCAGACCTGTACAGTGGATAAATCTTCTGACGGGTGAAGTTACTGCACTCACACTTCACTCTCTCGAAATAATGGATGTAACCCTCAGTGATAAACGGTATATGTACATGAGCGCTCACGATGCATTACAATACTGCACACAACTTATTGATAAAGTTGAAAACTTTGGTGGCGAGCTGGTTTTACTCTGGCACAATACTTCAGTAGAGAAAAATCCCAACAATTATCACCGAAATCTTTACCAAGATATAGTTAAGTACTTGCATAATAAATGAGTAAAAAAATTATATCAGCCGCTACAAGCGATTTGTTTACTGACCAAAGAGTACTTAAAACTGCTAATACGCTTTTTAATCAAGGTTACAAAATTACTGTTATTGGCAGGATGCTAAGAAACAGCCAAGCGCTGAATGTCCCTTTTCGATCAAAGCGTTTCAGTTTACTTTTTAACAAGGGTTTTTTGTTTTACGCTTGCTACAATTTACGGTTATTCCTTTATTTGTTGTTTACAAAAGTTGATATTATTCTATCTAACGACACCGATACACTACCAGCCTGCTGGTTAGCTGCCAAAATAAAAAATAAAAATTTGGTTTTCGATGCGCATGAACTTTTTCCTGAAATGGCAGAATTGCACAACAGACCTTTTGTAAAAAAATTCTGGCAAAAAATTGAAAACCTGATTTTCCCGAAATTAAAATATTGTTATACCGTATCGGCTTCTATTGCTGATTATTATCAGAACAAATATGGCATTAATATGCGTTTGGTGCGAAATGTTCCGCATTTGAAGAATAATAATCGGCAAAATGAAAATAAATTAAAATCCCGAGCAGAAAAAATTATTCTTTACCAGGGTGCTTTAAATGCCGGACGTGGCATTGAATGGATACTGAATGCTTTACCAAAAGTAAAAAATGCAGTTTTTGTATTGATTGGCGATGGTGATATAAAAGCTGAATTACAACAAATGACCAAAGAGCTGCAATTGAACGACCGTGTAAAGTTTTTGGGTAAAATTCAGGCTGAGGAATTATATAAATACACAATATCGGCAGATTTGGGAGTTTGTTTACTCGAAAACCGTGGATTGAGTTACTATTACTCCCTGCCAAACCGGATTTTTGCATTTTTGCATGCAGGTGTTCCTGTGTTGGCAACAGATTTTCCTGAAATCAGAAATTTTGTAGAAAAATACCAAACCGGTGAACTTATAGCTGATTATAGGCCTGAAGTATTAGCCAAAAAAATAAATGATATGCTTGAGATTTCATTCCCTGCTGCTCATTTTGCTGAAATAGCTGAGCAATTTTGCTGGGAAAATGAAGAAAAAATTATTATTGATATATTTAATAAAATCTGATTTTTTTGAAACTTATGTATGAAGAAAAACATTTCCTGGATTTTATTTTTTCTGATGTCATTTTCGTCCCTACAATCGCAAAATAAACGTAGAGATTGGTCGAATGGTAAACTTTCGTGGAACGATTTTGTAATAAAGAATTCAGAAACCGAGATATCGGGTTTCAGATTTATGCTTGAATATAAAACAACCAAACAAAAAGGGAAAGATACAACAGTGCTAAGGTTTGAAACCTACTGTTACATTGACTTACCTGTTACATGGGCTACAAACGAAAGTCGTACAGAACAGCTCCTGCGTTATCATCAAATAATGTTTGATCTGGCTGAAAGTTATCGACGCACATTACAATACCGACTCGACCGAATGGGTTCAGTGTATGAAGCTGACAATATTTTGCACAGTATTACAAATGAATATCAATCAGAAATAAACCGTTTTAAACATGATTCCAAAGACGGACAAATTTTGAAATCGATCGTTTTGTGGGAACAAATAGCAGCAAATCGGCTTTTGAAACAACCTGAAAATGCAATGCCTCAATATACTCCAGGAAATTTCGAATACGGAATGTACATAGGTTTTGGAAATGGATTTTACGTTGGCGATATCGGAAATCATTTAACATCACCATTTTATCTGAATTATGGCTTCGATTTTTCGTACAAAAAGTCAAATATTATGCTTAGTGCAATACTTGGCGGAAACAGGGTAAAAAGTTCTATTGTTTCAGATCAAGGCTGGTACAGTCGAAAAAAATCGGGTTTTGCAATTGGCGATTTAACCTATGGCTACTCGCTTTTCGAAAATAATAAATTCAAAATTATTCCATTTGCAGGGTTTGGATTTTTTGAACAGACGACAAAATCGGCTGAAAGGCTTTATGATGTTAATGTTATTGCAGGAATTACAGGCTTTTATAAAATAAGAAACCGGCTGAATTTAATTCCAGATCCGCTAATTGGACTGCGTGAATTTTCTGAAACCTCAATACGAACCCGTTTTTTTGTTTCGGGAATTAATTATGGCAATAATCTAAACGGGGCAATGTTAAATCTGACTGTCAGCATTTCCGGAGCCGGAAAATTAATTAAACTGAAAGAGTAAGTAAAAACTATTAGAATTTTATAAAAAAAACTGTAAAAATTAATATATCCTTATAGCATGCTATTTTTTTTTAAATAAAAAAGAAAAAAACAACTAATAATCATCAAATCAAATGGAAACATTACTTTATACCATTCTGGCACTCATTTTGGCAAGTGTTGGAAGCGTACTTCTAAGCGGATCTTTGCTACTGTTGAATGACAAATGGCTTGGAAAAATTACAAATTACCTGCTTTATCTTGCCGGCGGCACTTTACTTGGATCAGCATTGTTGGGAATGATTCCTGAAGCATCAGAAAGCATTTGCATTCACAAAGTTACTATGTGGGTTCTGGGGGGAATTCTTGTTTTTTTTATACTCGAAAAAATTATATTGTGGCGCAACTGTCATAATACCCACTGTGAACGTCAGAAACATGCAGCTGCACCAATGATTATTATTGGTGATGCTTTTCATAATGCTATCGATGGTGTAGTTATTGCAGCCTCTTTTCTTACTTCAACCGAATTAGGAATTTTTGTAACTTTTTCAGTCATTCTTCACGAAATTCCACAGGAACTTGGCGATTTTGGCGTATTGCTCAAAAGCGGTTTCTCACGCAAAAAAGCATTATTTTACAACCTTTTATCAGGAAGCAGTTCACTAATTGCCGGTGTTGCCGCGTACTTTTTACTAAATACGATTGAAGGACTAATACCATACGCACTTTCACTTGCTGCATCGGTATTTTTATATGTATCGCTTGCCGACCTTATTCCTGAAATGCACAAAGAAACAAAACCCAAAGAATCGCTGTTACAGTTTATACTTATTCTCTCAGGTGTTATAGTTATCTGGATGTCGGTACAGCACCATACTCACTAAAACTGAACCAAGCAAACCGGCGAAGGAATGTTTATGCGAAAACCAGTGTTTTTAAGTTTGCCGCTTAATTTGTTTCTACTAAAAACAGTGATAACATTGCTATGCTGATTACCAATAAAAACATATTTTCCATCATCGGAAAGTGTAAAGTTTCTTGGCCAGTTTGCTCCGGTTGGTAATTGCTGAACAAACTTCAAAGTACCGCTCTTTGACACTTTGAAGCAAGTAATATTATGTGCTGTGCCCCTGTTACTTGCGTACAGAAATTTTCCATCAGGCGACAAATGTATATCGGCTGCAGCATTTTCAAACTTTTTTTCCAAATCGAGTGTAGTTTCCTGCTTTAGGTGTAGTTTGCCTTTTTCGAAACTCAATACACTTACGGTTCCATCAAGTTCCTGAACCGTATTAATAATATTACCTGCTTTATTAAAAGTTAAATGACGTGGACCACTTCCGGATTTTAGCTTCAGACTATCAGACGGTATTAAAATTTTATTTTCAGAAGCCGGATAATAACGGTAAGCGTGCACAAAATCGGTACCCAAATCGTTGGTAAAAACAAATTTATAATCGGGCGAAAAAATTGCCTGATGTACGTAAGATTTGGTTTGCCGATTTGGATGTATGCTGCTACCGAAATGGTGAATTAACTGCATAGGTTCAGTAAGTGAACCATCGGGTTTACGACCAAAAACCACAAGACTGCCACCTGAATAATTGGCAGTAACCACATGTTTCTCAGAAGCATCGATATAACTCGGACCTGCTCCACCGGCTGAAACTCGATTCAGGAATTGAAGCTCGGGTTTTGTTCTATCAAATCTGAATGCGCTGATTGAACTTGCCTCTCCCGATTCACTAATTGAATAAACATAATTACTATCAGGTGATATCGTGAGAAATGCCGGATTTTCTATATGCCGTGCAGCCACACGAATTGTGGATTTCCCAGTTTTTGCTTCGAAAGAAATGAAATAAATACCTTCGCTTGAAGAGTTTCTGGTGAATGTCCCAACGAGAAAACTGTAGGTTTTTGCCTGAATTGTAAAAGCAAAAATAATTATAAAGCAGATTAAAATGCGAATTTTTTTCATATTAGTTTTTTTTCAAAAATAAACATTTATGTTTAACAACAAAAACTCTTTTATGTATAAAGTTTAATAGAGTAAACAAATTTGATAAAAAAAACGTTTATGCGCATAAAACATCTTAAGAAATATATCAGTGATAATTAATAAATATGGAACATATGGAAAAACATATAATCAAAACCGAATGGAAAGGAGGTTTAGCATTTGAAACCGACATTAATGGTCATAAAATAAAAATGGATGCTCCGGAAGCTGCCGGAGGATCGAACACAGGACCCGGACCAAAAAAACTTATGCTGGTAGCTTTAAGTGGGTGTACAGGAATAGATGTTGTGTCAATTCTGAAAAAAATGCGGGTAGATGTTGAAGCCTGTGAAATAGAAGTACAGGGAGATGTTACGGATGCAAATCCAAAACATTACTGTAAAATGCATGTAGTTTATACTATAAAAGGTAGAAATCTTCCGCTCGAAAAAGTGGAAAAAGCAGTTCGAATGTCTGAAGAAACTTATTGCGGAGTACGCGCTGTTTATAAAAAAGCAATGGAAGTAACTTCAGAAATTAAAATTGTGGAAACTTACTGAAAAAAATCATAATTCGGCTTATGACTCTTACTTTTTAAATAAGCTCTCTTTTTATTTATTAGGAGAGCTTTTTTTTACATCATACGCATTAAAATCCTTACATTCCTACGCGTTCGTTGTGTAAGTAAAATATCGCGATTTGCAGAATTTTCATTAATGATGTCGTCATTCGCTCCCCGAATGGTAAGCAATTCAAGATTTTCGTTGTAAGTAACTTTAAAATCATTTGCAAGTTCATCGAGTGCAGAATCGAGATAGCGGTTTTTATCAACACAAACCGAAATACTAACAGCTGAACTTTGTATCAGTGAGATTTTCAACCTGTGTTTATGCATTACAGCAAAAGCTTTTGTAAGGCTTTCCTCGAGAACAAAAGAAAAATCGCGTGGACGTATAGTAACAAGTACCTGATTTTTTCGCAAAATGAGCACTGGAACATCAACAGGTTTGGATATTTTTTCTTTAATTACCGAACCTGCATCAAATGGTGAACCAAATGGACGCACAAATAAAGGAATATTTTTATTTTCGAGTGGTTTAATGGTTTTGGGATGAATTATTTGAGCGCCGCTATAAGCCAGTTCCACAGCATCAAAATAAGTT
>CAYQWD010000016.1:0-15630 GCA_964420955.1 uncultured Paludibacter sp.
AATTTGCGTAATTTGCGTAATTTGCGTTCAAAAATGACTTTTCGGAGCAGACTCAGTTCTACATTATTGATTTTTGATGAATAGTTTATTGAGAAAAATATTATTGCATGACAAAAATTTATATATTCATTTGACATTGAAAATAAAACGCTGATTTTATTCTCTCCTTTGGCGAGATGATTTCGGTTTCTTATCTTAAACCAATCCAATCTTGCAAGATTTAATCCGTTTGGTCTCGGATACCGAACGACCGCTATTTGCGGTCTGTGGGGTAAATCTTAATTTGGATTTTTTGCACTTTACAACACTTGCTTGCAAGATTTAATCCATATAGAATCCGTTTTTAATGTATTACATCGGCTTTAATCCGCTAAATCCGTGTGAATCTGCGTTCTATTTTTTGTCATGTACCAGGAACAAAAATATAAATCATTTTGCTGTTTATATATCAAAAAAAATAGTCAGGATATAAAAATGAATCAGTTTTCAATAAAGCAATTTCAGTCTTTCTTGGGCAATATTGCAATAATCTTTATTAATTTCGAATCCGATAAAATTGCGACCAAGCATTTTTGCAGCCACAGCAGTACTGCCTGAACCCATAAAAGGATCAAGGATTAAATCGCCCTCATTACTGCTTATTTCGATAAATGGGATACATACTTTGAGTGGTTTCTGGGTTTTATGAGCCGTCCTCTCTTTTCCCATACAAATAGGTGCTTCAATAAAATTATGCATATCATTTACATGCTTATGATTCCAAGTTTTAGGTGTGCCTTTAGAAAAATGAACAAGCATTTCCATGCTATTGGCAAACATTTTTCGCGTATAAATTGCCGGAAAAGGATTTGTTTTATGCCAGTGAATTACCTTGCGAAACTGGAACTCCACTCGTTCTGTAATGCGGTTGATGTACGAAACAAAATCATCGCCACACCAGATATAGCCTGCAGCACCCGGTTTTGAAACCCGATAACATTCTTTTAAAACTTCTTCGATAAAAGCCAGATATTCAATTTCAGTTGAAAAACCATCGAATTCAAATTCAGTAACCACATCTTTATGGTTTTTTAGTCTGTTCACATTTTTTGCACGGTACTGAAAATATGGCGGATCGGTAAATATCATATCTACTGAATTGTCTTGAATTTTTTTCAATCCATCTAAACAAGATTCGTTGTAAATTTTATTCAGAGTTAAACTCATAATTAAATTGATTTTTGATTTGATATTATTTCTGAATAATAAAGATTGAGTAATTCTCTTGCTGCAATAAAAGATGTCATCTTGTCAGAAATAATTTTCTTTTCAAAATCAGCGAGCAAATGTTTAATTGTGTCATTTTGATAAAAACCCGATTTTAATTTATCATTAATCGCTTCATACATCCAGTATTTTGATTGTTCGTTACGGTGCGAATCAAAATAACCTGTCTGTTTAACATGCATCTTGAATCGATTAATCATATCCCAAATCTTATCAATACCTGTATTTTCTAATGAAGAGCAAGTAAGTACTTCGGGAGTCCAACCCGAACTGCTCAGTGGAAACAGTTGCAATGCGCTCTGAAATTGAGCCTTGGCAAGTTGAGCCTTTTCAACATTTTGACCATCGCATTTATTGATAGCAATTCCATCAGCCATTTCCATAATTCCACGTTTAATTCCCTGAAGTTCATCGCCCGCGCCGGCAATTTGAAGCAAAAGAAAAAAATCCACCATAGAGTGTACTGCTGTTTCTGATTGCCCTACGCCTACAGTTTCAACAAAAATCACATCAAATCCGGCAGCTTCACAAAGTATAATGCTTTCGCGTGTTTTCCGTGCCACTCCACCCAATGATCCAGCCGAAGGTGAGGGCCTGATAAAAGCGTTTTTGGCAACAGAAAGTTGCTCCATGCGCGTTTTATCGCCAAGAATACTTCCTTTGGAACGTTCACTGCTTGGATCGATGGCTAAAACTGCCAATTTATGACCATTCCGTACTAACAACATGCCAAGAGACTCGATAAAAGTACTTTTTCCAGCACCGGGAACTCCCGTAATTCCTATCCGAATGGAATTTCCTGCATAAGGTAAACAAGCTTCAATCACTTTTTGAGCCGTTTCATTATGTGCAGGAAGCGAACTTTCAATAAGTGTAACCGCCTGACTTAGCACAGTGATATTGCCATTGAGTATTCCATCGACATATTCTTCAACATTATACTGTTTTTTGCGTTTTATATGTTTCTGATAGGGATTTACCACAGGAACATTTTCAACTCCGGAATTTACGGATAATGCCTTAAATGAAGGATCGTTTTCGGGATGTGAGTGTTTATAGTGCACTTATTTTTTTAAATTAAAAAGTTTAATTGAAAACATTGAAAATTGTAACAAATATAATTCAGATAGGCCAATAAAAAAAGCGCGGAAAAATTTTGTGTGAAAATTTTTCCGGCTGTTTTTGAATATTTTTCTTTTAATAAAAAAAATGATAAATTACATTTTGATCAAAACAGAATAAGTTTTCTGAAATATTTTTCCGGATTCACTTTTGCACTTTCCAAGCTAATACCATAGTTATCATGCTATTATCAGGATCGTTTGTTTGCAAAGTGATTGTTTTTTTGTAATCGCCTTCGCCAAGATTCTTCGAATCAACTGTAGTAGTTATAAAACCATTTTTACCGCTGCTAACTGTTAGTTTTTCCGGATGTACCATCACTTCACGATTGTAATTAATTATTCTTCGAATTTCAAGATTATTAATTCCTTTATTTCCAACTTTAAATTTTACCGGCTTTTTTGTTCCTGCTTTTATAACACCCAAATCTAAGTTGCGTTGAGGAGTTTCGAAAATCGGAGCTTTTTGTTTTTGTTCGTGTGTCATATCCCTGAAATTCTCAACAATATTTGAAAGTATCTTCACTTTATACTCCTCGTTCAAATTTTTTTGTCCGTTTACAACCAGAAAACCTTCATCGGTAATTGGTCCCCAGTTTGTACAAAGTTTGGAATTTAAAGTAAATGAAATAATTCCGGTTTGCTCCGGATTCAATGTCTCAGGTAACACAGTATAGGTAATATAATTTGGCAAATTCTCAACTGCAATTTTCAAAGGCGCTTTTCCTCCGTTAATAATTTCGAGTTGTCGAACCTGGGTTTTACCTTTATCAATGTTATTCATTTGAACCAGTTTGGTTTTTGCTCTAATTTCCGATCCAAATGTCATTGGATAGTTTTCTGCTGCAGTTCTTGGTTGGGTAAGAACTTCTCCCTTTATGAGTAATGATGTTTGCTCTTCGGATGCATTACTGTAAACAACTATACTTTTTGTAAAAACGCCAGGTCGTCCGGCCGGATTATAACTTACAGTAATTGAACCACTTCTGCCCGGCTCAATAGGTTCTTTAGTCCAAGTGGGTGTAGTGCAGCCACACGATGCCTGAACTCGATTGACAACTAGTGGTGAACTTCCACGATTTGTAAATTTAAAATTGTAAGTAACCACTCCATCCTGCTCGTTAAATTTGCCAAAGTCCCAAGTTTTGGTTTCGAAATCGATTACTGGTTTTTGAGCGTTTGCAAAAACAAAAGTTGAAAGTACTAAGAGTATTATGCTTATTTTTTTCATATAAAATTTTTTTTGATTAAGTTTTAACAAAAATATGAACAAGATTGTTTGAAATATTTGTCAGTTTAAAATAATTTAGTGCCTGCAAAGTTATAAAAAAATAATTCAGTTTCTAAAAAATCTGAGTCAGATTTTCAATACAATGCAATTTAAAATTTCGGTGAAATTTCATTGTGTGATTAATTTATATTTGTCCAGTTCAATTTTCAAAATCTGTACCAAAAATTAGTGTTATTTTTGTATTACTAATTACTTTCATAATGATAAATTATAAATTTCAGAAATTAATTGCCACAAACACAGATTATGTTATAGAAATTTACAGATATTTACATACATATCCTGAGTTGTCGTTTCATGAATTCAATACTGCAGCATTTATCCGTAAAAAACTCGTTGAACTAGATATCCCTTTCAGGTCAGGTATCGGAGGAAATGGAATTCTGGCAAAACTTGAAGGGAAAAATCCCACAAAAAAAATTATTGCACTCCGTGCCGATATTGATGCCTTACCGGTTACCGAGCAAAATGAATTACAGTGGAAGTCAGTTTATAACGGCATTATGCATGCTTGTGGGCACGATGCTCACACTGCATGTCTTTTAGGGGCAGCAAAAACGCTTAAATATATTCAGCAAGAACTGCAAGGAACTGTCCTGTTCATTTTTCAACCGGGCGAAGAAAAAGCTCCCGGTGGAGCTCGCCTGATGTTGGAAGATGGTATTTTCAACGAAATTGAACCCGAACTGATACTTGCGCAACATATTTCTGTGGATTACCCCACCGGAACCATTGGTTTTAGAGAAGGAACAATAATGGCATCGGCCGATGAAATTCATGTAAAAATTAACGGCAAAGGTGGTCATGGAGCTTTGCCGCATTTATGCAACGATTCAGTTTTAGCAGCAGCTCAAACACTGGTTTCACTCCAACAGATTAAGAGCCGGTTGTGCAATCCTCTAACACCAATGGTTTTAACTTTCGGAAAGCTCATTGCCGATGGAGCACAAAATATTATTCCACATGAAGTACAACTTTCGGGCACATTCAGAACCATGGATGAAAATTGGCGAAAAGTTGCTTTAAATAAAATTAAAGATATTATTACCGAAACCTGTGTTGCTTACGGATGTAATGCTGAAATTGAAATTCCTGATGGGTATCCCTGCGTAACTAACAACACAGAGGTAACCCAAAAAGCCCGAAATTTTGCTTTGGAACTCGTAGGAAAAGAAAACATTAGAGAATTGGATATCCGAATGACATCAGAAGACTTCAGTTTTTTTGCTCAGAAATATCCTTCATGTTTTTTCAGATTTGGTGCAAAATCAGAAAAAAATGCCAAAACCGGCGGACTTCATTCGTCGGATTTTGTAATTGATGAAGATGCACTTGTTACCGGAACAGCAGGTATGGTATGGTTGGCTTACAAATTTCTGGCCGAATAATCAATTTTACCTAAAAACAAACAGAATTAGTATGTCTAAAATAGGTTTAAATGCAATCAGTAAAAAAAAAAAATATTTTCGGAATATTTTTTGGATTTTTTTCAAAATGATATTATCTTTGCTTCGTAAACAAACAGATAAATTTTTCATAGTTAAGGTTAAGGTTAATTTGACAATGGGTGGCTGCGAAGTTACCCATTGTCCTTTTATAACACATATATAAAACCTGAATACTAAACAAAAAAAAAGGAGACTTCATTGAGTCTCCTTTTTTTTGTGTGCGGAAGCGACGAGATTCGAACTCGTGGTACGGTTACCCGTACGACAGTTTAGCAAACTGTTGGTTTCAGCCACTCACCCACACTTCCGTGCTTTTTGCGGGTGCAAATATACAAACGAAATCTGAAATATCAAAACACAATTTTATAAATACAGTTCAAAGTTTATGATTTTAGAGAATTAAGCATGTTTAACGCTCAAAATCTTAAAAGAATAAGTGCAAAACCTAAAAAAGAAATTATTTTTGCATAAAATGTCAGATAAAATAAATTCAGATAATAAAAATTTCAATGAAAAAAAACGCATTGCCCAAACTGTTGATTTACACGTTTTTAACAGGATTGTTCTTAATTATTTATTTCGTTTTCCTGTTTTTTGCACCAAACATTAAATCAGTCGACGAACAAAGAACTTACTTGTACATTTATGACAACTCCACTTTGATTGTTGTAAAAGATTCGCTCAAACAGCATTTGATTTTTCCCTCAACATTTAGTCAGGCTGCTACATTTATGAATTACGGTAAAAAAATACGACCCGGGCGCTATGAACTTACAAAAGGAATGAACAATTTCACGCTTATAAGAAAACTGCGCAACGGAAGTCAGAGTCCTGTTCGATTGACGTTTAACAATATCAGGACAAAAGAACAGCTCGCCAAACGATTATCATCACAACTCATGGCTGACTCAGCATCGATTATGCATTTATTGTCGGACACTAATTTTTTGGCTCAACATGGGTTTAATTCATATAATTCAGTATGTGTATTTATTCCTGATACTTATGAAATATTCTGGAATAGCGATGCTTCTGAAATTTTCGACCGTATGCTCAACGAATATAAAAAATTCTGGACAAATGAGAGAAAAACAAAAGCTGCACTTATTCCGCTTTCACCTACCGAAGTAAGTACACTTGCATCTATTGTAGAAGAAGAAACAAATCTGGTTATCGAAAAACCTGTCATCGCTGGTTTGTATATTAACAGGTTGAAAAAAAATATGCCACTGCAGGCTGATCCGACTGTAAAATTCGCTTTTGGCGATTTTGCTTTGCGACGTATACGGGGAGAACAACTACGCACCAATTCACCATACAATACTTATAAAAATACCGGTTTACCTCCCGGACCCATTCGTATTTCATCGGCAAAAACTATTGATGCAGTTTTAAATTTTACAAATCATGATTATATTTTCATGTGCGCAAAAGAAACACTTAACGGCGAACACAATTTTGCAGTTACATGGAATGAACATCAGCAAAATGCTAGAAAATATCAGCAAGCTTTAAATGCTCGAAATATTTTCAAATGAGGATTTATAAATTACCTTTAAACATAAATTACTTCAGGCTGCAGTCTGATTCCGAATTTTTCTTCTACAGCATTTATAATTTCTGAAGCAAGATATATAATTTCAGCTGCAGTAGCATTTCCTAAATTTACTATTACAAGCGCATGAAATGGATGTACACCTGCTCTTCCAAGTGTTTTGCCTTTGAACCCACATTGTTCGATGAGCCATGCAGCAGGAATTTTTATCTGATCGGAACTGATTGGATAATTTGGTAATTGTGGATATTTTTTATAGAGTTGTGCAAACTGATTGTTTTTCAAAACAGGGTTCATAAAAAAACTTCCGGCATTTCCCTGCACTTTCGGATCGGGTAGTTTACTGCTGCGGATATGCGAAATAGCCTTGCTTATGTGCTGCAAATTTACTTCTCCGTAACGCCGAACAACATCCTCAAGATGCTGATAATTTAGTTGAAAATTATTGTTTTTCGTAAGCTGAATGATGACAGAAGTAATAATAAACCTACCAGGATATTTATGTTTAAAAATACTTGTACGATACCCATATTCACATTCTTCAGTATTAAACTCTTTGATGTTTTGGCTTTGGGTGTCAACTGCTACTACTTTTACAATTACATCCTTTAATTCCATCCCGTATGCTCCGATATTTTGAACGGCTGCAGCTCCTGTTTCACCGGGTATATCGGTCAAGTTTTCGATACCACAAAGATTTTTTTCAACACAAAAAGCAACTAGATCATTCCAGATTACCCCTGCAGCCGCTTCAACTATTACATCATTTGCATTTTCAGATATAATTGAAATTTTTTGGTTTACAGAATGCAGTACAATACCATCATAATCGGTTGTATAAAGTAAATTGCTTCCACTTCCTATATGAATAAACTTATTGGTTTTAAAAATATCACTTTTTAATACTTCAAAAAGCTCTTTCAACGTAGAATACTCTGCAAAGTATCGGGCATTGGCTTCGATGCCAAATGTATTAAACGGAAGCAACGAAACATTTTCCTGTATTATCATGGCAGTGTGATACTTGAATGAATATTTTGTTCGATATATTCAATAATTTCATCTTCTCTGTCGGGGTGAAACCAATTGATATTTTTATCGCGTTTAAACCATGTTTGCTGGCGGCGGGCATACACTCGTGTGTTTTTTTTTATTTTATTTACTGCCGTTTCGATATCGTAATCTCCATCAAAGTAACCAAAAAGTTCCTTATATCCTACAGTATTGAGTGCATTAAGGTTTCTGAACGGGTAAAGACTTTTTGCTTCTGCGAGTAATCCATCCTGCATCATTTGATCAACACGGGCATTAATTCGCTGATAAAGTTCATCCCTGTTACGAGTTAAACCGATTTTAAGAATTCTAAAATTTCTATCTTTTCGCAATCCGGTTCTTAACATCGAAAAGGGTTTACCCGCAATTGTGCAAACTTCCAGTGCGTGCAAAACTCTTTTATGATTTGATAAATCAACTTTTGTATAATGAATCGGGTCGAGTCTTTTCAACTCTTCCTGAATAAATACCAAACCGTTTTTTTCGAACAAATACTGCCATCGATTTCTTGTTTGAGCATCGATTGAAGGTATATCATCCATGCCATTACATACGATATCGATATATAGCATTGAACCACCCACCATTAAAACTACATCGTTGGTTAAAAAAAGGTTTTCGATTAGTTGGATGGCTTCCTGCTCATACATTCCGGCGTTGTACTTTTGGTGTATTGTATGTGTGCCTATAAAAAAAGTTTCAAGTTGCCGCGTATCAGGAACGGCAGTCCCGATTTTCATTTCACGAAAAATTTGGCGGGAATCAGCAGAAACTATCTGACTGCCTAAACGTTTTGCTAAACTGATACTTATATCAGTTTTACCAATTCCGGTTGGGCCTAAAAGTACAAGCAGTGTTTTCATTTAAAAAAACTTTATCAAAATTTTTATACGTACATGACAAAAAATTGAATGCAGATCAAGAAACATCGGGAAACGGATTTATGAACTTTGAAAAAAACGGATTTTTTTATTTTATCTTGCAAGCAAGTGTTGTGAAGTGCAAAATATCCTAATTAGGATTTACCCCTTTAGACCGCAAATAACGGTTGTTCGGTATCAGAGACCAAACGGATTAAATCTAGCAAGGAAGATTAGCTTAAGAAAATAACTAAAATTATCACGCCAAAGGCGAGAATAAAATCCAAATAAAATCCGTTAAATCAGTTTTCTATTTTCTTCAGTGTCAAATATATATAATTTTTTGTCGTGTACAAAGTAAAATTTATCAATTGCTAACTTGCAAGCAGAATTTATTAAACTAAAAAAACAGAAAATAGCGTGATTTTCTGTTTTTTTCCTGAAATAGATTTTCAAGTATCGGTTTTCAGAATTTTGGAACTTCGGTAAAAAGTGAACTATCGTCAAAATTCATATCTCCGAAACCTTCTTCATCAAGTTCATCGAAATTAAAATCCTCATCGCCATAGAAATTTTCATCAACATTAATACCAGAAATATATGCTGAATCCTCGTGTACTGAAATCTGAATCGGAGGATTACCTTTGGTTACAACACATTCAGGTTTTGCAAGATTTTTTCCGGGAATAATTTCAGTAAGTTCCATAAAAAATGCTCTTTCTGAAATAATGTCGAAAACAAAAAGAAGTTTTTGTTTTTCATCAGAAATCAACTCTTCGAGACGCGTATCTTCCATTACAAGATTATCATATTCAGAGCTCGATTCCATTTCGATAAGTGTAATTTCCTGGCCTTTTTCCCAATCATCAGAACAAATGAAGAAAGTTGTCATTTGATCGTGTGTATATTTTACTGCATCGAGTATCGCTTTTTGCAATTCAAGAAAAGTGGCTTCAGAATCGATATTAATTATTCTAACAAAGTTGTCTGCCTCATCGGACAGCAGTGTAAATTTGAATATCATTTTTTCAGGTTTTTTATTTTCGATGTAAAATTAATACATTTTTTTGTTTCAACATAGCTTGCACATATTGTTTTGAAAAAATTTGAATCAAAAATTTGAAAAAATTTTTTTCTTAAAACTTTGAAATTGTATGTTTAGAAACAAAAAAAAACGGCAAAACAGAAAGTCATGCCGATTTTAAATCATTATTTGATTGATACCTGAATTATTTTTTAAGTCTCTCTTCTATTTCCTTTACACTCGAGCGGAAATTTTTATCAATTTGCATCAAATCGGTTACTATTTTACAAGCATGAAGCACTGTTGCATGGTCGCGTTGTCCGATAGTATTGCCGATGGACGAAAGTGAATTTTTTGTTAATTGCTTTGACAAGTACATTGCTATTTGACGTGCTTGAACAACTTCGCGTTTACGGCTTTTAGTAGATATTGAATCAACGCTGAGTGAATAATATTCGCAAACAACATCCCTGATTTTTTCAACTGTATTAATTTTCGGCGTAATATTCACAATTCTACTGATTACCTTTTCGGCGAGTTTTATATCGATAGGAATATCAGCAAGCGTTGAATGTGCTAAAAGCGAAACCAGCGTGCCGTTCAAGTCTCGAACGTTGTCAACAACATTTTCAGCAATATAATCTACTACATCTTCAGGAATATCCAAGCCGTCCCGATAAATTTTATCTTCGAGAATTGACTTTCGCAAATCGAAGTTTGGTTTTTCAATTTCAGCCGATAATCCCCATTTAAATCTGGTTAGCAATCGCTGCTCAAGACCTGCCATCACTACAGGCGAACGGTCAGAAGTAAGAATTAACTGTTTTCCGGTTTGATGTAAATGATTAAAAATATGGAAAAAAGTATTTTGAGTTCCGGTTTTTCCGGCTAAATCCTGAATATCATCGATTATCAAGACATCAATTGTTTGATAGAAATTCAGAAAATCGTTTGCTGTATTATTCCGTACAGCATCGGTATACTGAATTTGGAAAGTATTGGCAGATACATAAAGCACTCTTTTCTCGGGATGCAATTGTTTTGTCATTACACCTATGGCATTCCCCAGATGTGTTTTTCCTACTCCTGATTGTCCGTACACAAACAAAGGATTGAAAATGGTTTTCCCTGGTTCGTTTGCAATGCTTATGCCGGCGGTGCGTGCAAGTTTGTTACTGCTGCCTTCAATAAGATTATAGAATGTAAATGATGGATTAAGTTGCGGATCGAGCTCTGGTAATTTGACTTTTTGGTATGGAGTTGTAAAAGTTTTTGTTGCTGT
Organism: uncultured Paludibacter sp.; assembly: GCA_964420955.1. Lineage (GTDB taxonomy): Bacteria > Bacteroidota > Bacteroidia > Bacteroidales > Paludibacteraceae > Paludibacter. Next base: position 10,901 of record CAYQWD010000016.1, read on the forward strand.
CAAAGTTTTTGTTTGAGGTGCATCAGCTCCGGCAGAAGGTATTCGGGTACTTTTATCGCCTCCCTTATCTATAAGAACACGATATTCAAGTCTTGTTCCAATTCCGACTACTCTATGTAGAGTCATACGCAGTAAATCGATATATTTTTCCTCAATATATTCTACAAAAAACTGACTTGGAACCTGCAAAACAAAAATATTGTTTTGATACTGTAATGGTACAACAGGAACAAACCAAGTGTTGTATGATACTTCGCTAATATTGTCCTTGATAATATCAAGACAACGACTCCACATATCCTCTGCTCTCTCAGGCATCTTCAAATAAATTCAGTTTTAATAATCATCAAATAAAAATATTTCACACTTATTCCCGAAAAAAACACCCGTAAATTCCAAAAGACTTTGAATTTTCGGGGGCTATTTTGAGGACTACAAAAATGGAAAACATTTTTCAAACTACAAAATTTCTTGAAATCACTTTTTAATTAATAATTATATTTTTCTGTAATTCTGATATTTACATTTAACATTTGTATTACAATCAGTTAATGAAATAGAATTTATTTACAAGTCTGACATATAGCGCATTAACAATTTAATACTGATTTTTACAACATTTGGTATTAAAAACCCGAAAAGCTTCATTTGAAAGCATTTCGGGGCATTTAAAAAGTAAGAATATATTTTTTCGGTTAGGTGTTATTTAAAATGATAATAAATAATTTTGTTATTTGTTCTTGGATCCAAACACCGAGAAATTAACATAACGTTTAGGATTTGCTTTTAGGTCAATTATCAAATTATCAGCGCTTTGGGCAGTGTTAGCAAGGTTCAGATAGAGCGATTTATCATTTAGTAATAAACCAATTGACCCATCGGAACTGTTTATTTTATCAGTTATTTGATTCAGATTTTTTATTGTATAATCAACTTTATCGAAGGTAGCAGCAAAATCAATTTTTTTAAGATTTCCGCTTAAAATTTTAAAATCAGTTGTAAGTATGTTAATATCTGAAAGTATACGGGGAAAATCGTTGTTAAGAAGCAATTTTAGTTTTACCGATGATTGAGCAAGTTCATTTGTAGCTGTTTCTATTGAAGCCAGGCTATTTTTAAGATTTTCACTTTCGAGGAGCGAACGAACAGAAAGCAGCAAAGAATCTGACTGACGAGCTACATTTTCAATTTTTGGCATAAGATTGCCGGCTAAGCTCGCTAATAAACCCCCACTTACATTAGACAGCAGCGTGTCGCCGCTTGCATGAAAAGTTTGACTGGCTTTTAGTGGATCAAAAACGATTTGAATAGCTTTTCCTCCCATTAATCCATCATCGAATAGTTGAATTTGAGTTCCTTTGGGGAGTTTAATGTTTTTCTCGACCGAAATTTTAACCACAAATGGCTTAAGTTTGCTAAAATCGTAGTTAACCTCTTCAACCTGACCGGTTTTGTAACCCTTAATATATACAGGCGATGAAGGAACAAGGCCGCCAATGTCATCGTAAATTGCGTAATAATAGGATATGGGCTTAAAAACATCGACACCTTTAAGAAAATTAAGACCAAAATACAGCAAAAAAATTGCTACAATAGTTAAAATACCTACTTTTACTTCTCTGTTCCAAAAACGAAGTTTCATATTTATAATGGGATAAATTTGTAAAAAGAAAATAAAATTATTTCAGAGCATTGTGCATCTCCTGCAGTGTTAGTTTACGTTCGCCTCTAAATGCGATAATAAAAGCAGACGGAAATTTGTCAAGAAATTTTTTGCGAACATCCTGGATTTTCTTGAAATCTGTTTCTTCGCCAACTGTGTATTTATACATACCGTTTTCAACAAAAAAATTCACATTTTTTAAGCCCTTAAATTCAGTTGCACTTTCTTTCAACTTGCTTGCAGTAGCAAATATTTGTACTTTAAAAACCAAATTGCTTTTGGAATTTGACAAACTTGTAGATTCAGGCTGGATTTCTGTATTAAAAGCTGACCCCGTATTTTTATGCTGAGTTACTGTGATTGTTGATTGTAAAGTATCATTTTTTTGTTTATTGGCAATTGAAGTATCATTATACGAATTACCGGGTTCTGTTTTTTCGATAATTTTATATTTTTGATCATCTACGGTAATGCCCATTTTTTTGTCGTAACTGCGTTTGTAATTCACAAAAGCATTATAAATGGAAACTGCAAGCTGATTTCTGCCGTGGTCGCTCGCTAAATAACGCTCTTCAACTGGATTTGAGATAAAACCAAGTTCAATTAACACGCTTGGGCAGGCAGAACGGTGTAAAACCCAAAAACCTGCCTGACGAACACCTCTGTCGTGCCGCTTTGCAAAATTTACAAACTGATGCTGAATAGCTGATGCAATTTCAATACTCTTATCAATATATTTGTCCTGCATAAATTCAAACATAATATATGAATCGACCGAAGTAGGATCGAATCCCTTGTATTTTGTTTTATAATCTTCTTCAAGTAACATTACAGAGTTTTCCATCATGGCAACTTCAAGGTTGGCTTTGGTTTTTGCAAGCCCCAAAGTATATGTTTCTGCCCCATAAGCCTGCGCTCCTTTGGTTGCATTGGTGTGTATTGAGAAAAACAAATCAGCATGATTTTCATTTACGATATCAGCTCTTCTTTGTAAGGGAATAAAAACATCAGTTTTACGGGTGTAAACAACTTTAACATTATTAAAATTTTCCTCAATGAGTTTACCAACTTTGAGTGTTACTGCAAGATTAATATCTTTTTCCTTTGCAATAGCTCCTACGGCACCTGCATCATTTCCACCATGTCCAGCATCAATTACAAGAACAAATTTTTTTGTTTGCGAAAATGAATGTAATGTAGATAACGAAAAAATTATAAGAGTAAAAATTATCAAATTGATATGAAATGATTTTTCTGATCTCATTTTTTGAAATTTGAATTGACACTAAAAAAATTTTATTTATCATTTTGGCTGGTGTGAAAATGTTTTTAAAAACAAGTTTCAGTACCAACATTTTTTTTGAACGATATCAAATTCTGTGCAAAAATAATCTTTTTTATTGGTCGAAAGTGTGTTTGATAACAAGTAAATTATCAAATTAAACATAAAAAAAAGTTATAGGTAAAACATGCTGTTTATTTTTGACTAATTTTGCAATCGCATTTAACAATTAAATACCAATATAAAAGGGGATGCATTGCTCCGTTTTTTTCTGCGGCAAACATAAAATATTAATATTAACCATATTTTTATGGTTAACATTACCCTTTATATGTACAAGTCAATCAACACTTCGAAATATTGAGAGTTCAAAATCTTCATCAATAACAACATCAGTCCAACTGGGTTCAATAGCAGCGGACTCAATAAAATTAACAAAGCCACGAAAACCAGGTGCAATAGATGCTGAAGTAAAATATTCAGCACAGGATTCAATAGTTTTTTTCGCAAATGGCACAGGATTTCTTTATGGTGAAACTGAATTAAATTATAAAGCCATAAATCTGAAAGCAGATTTTGTCAGGGTAAAAATGGATAGCAGTTTACTGTTCGCACGCGGTACGACAGACAGTACAGGAACACGCACTGGCAGTCCGGTTTTTACCGAAGGTGAAAAAGAATATACTTCAAAAGAATTATCGTATAATCTAAAAACTCAAAAAGCCTATATCAGGCAGGCAGTAACAAAGGAAGGCGAAGGATATATTGTAAGCGACCGTACAAAAAAAATGGAAGATAATGTTTTCTGTGTAGCCGATGGAAAATACACTACCTGCGACCATACCGACCATCCGCATTTTTATTTGCGCCTTTCAAAAGCAAAAGTAAAACCCGATGAATATATTGTAACCGGACCTGCACAGCTTGTCATGCTCGATGTACCCTTGCCAATTGCAGTGCCTTTCGGTTTTTTTCCTTTTACCGATAAATATTCATCGGGATTGCTTATGCCAAGTTACACAAATGAAATGTCAAGAGGTTTCGGGTTAAATAATGGAGGATGGTACTTTGCCATAAATGATTATATGGATCTTGAATTGCGTGGAGAAATTTACACCAAAGGTACTTGGGCAATGAAAGGATCGACAAATTATGTAAAAAAATATAAGTTTCGAGGTTCATTTTCAGCTGAATATCGCGAAGATGTTACAGGCGAGAAAGATTTTCCCGATTACAGTAAACGAAAAAACTTCAGTGTGCAATGGTCGCATACTCAGGATCAGAAAGCAAATCCCAACTTTACATTTTCATCGAGTGTAAATTTCTCGACAAGTGGTTATAACAGGAGTAATATAAACAGCTATGCACGTCCGGAGTTAAATTCTGAAAATACTAAATATTCAAGTATCAACTTCACAAAGCGTTTTCCGGAGTTACCCTCGCTCAGTTTATCGGGAGGTATGTCTATCACACAACGTACCAAAGACTCAACCATCAATTTAAATCTGCCTAACATCAACATTGCTTATAGTAGGTTTAATCCTTTTAAAAGAAAAAATGCAATAGGGGATGAACGTTGGTACGAAAAGATTTCAATGTCCTATTCAGGCTCAATAACCAACAGTATCGATACAAAAGAAAACTTATTGTTAAAATCAAAACTAAGCCGTGATTGGCGTAACAGTTGGCGCCATTCCATACCTGTTTCGGCCACTTTCAATATACTTAAATATATCAATGTTTCACCTTCTTTTTCTTACAATGAACGATGGTACTTGCAATCGC